>JAGLBK010000079.1 GCA_018260275.1 Deinococcus sp. | reverse complement strand
TACGGTGTGGACATCTGGGGCGACGGCAGCACCTACAAGGGCAACGACATCGAGCGTTTCTATCGCTACGGCCTGATGGCAAATGCCAAGCTGCGAATCTACAAGCCCTGGCTCGACCAGACCTTTGTGAGCGAGCTGGGGGGGCGCAAGGAAATGAGCGAATTTCTGACCCAAAACGGCTTTGAATACCGGGCCAGCAAGGAAAAAGCCTACTCCACCGATGCCAACATCTGGGGCGCGACCCACGAGGCTAAAGACCTGGAATTTCTGAACAAGGGCATGAAAATCGTGGAACCCATCATGGGCGTCAAGTTCTGGGATT
Source organism: Deinococcus sp. (assembly GCA_018260275.1). Taxonomy (GTDB): domain Bacteria; phylum Deinococcota; class Deinococci; order Deinococcales; family Deinococcaceae; genus Deinococcus. The sequence continues at coordinate 10,756 of JAGLBK010000079.1, read as the reverse complement.
CCAGCGTGGAGATTGCGCCCGAAGAAATCAGCGTGACCTTTGAAGAAGGCTTGCCCGTTGCCCTGAACGGCAAACGCTTCGACAACGCTGTGGCGCTGGTGGAGGAGGCCAACGCGATTGGCGGGCGGCACGGGCTGGGCATGAACGACCAGATTGAAAACCGGATTATCGAGGCCAAATCACGCGGCATCTACGAGGCTCCCGGCATGGCGCTGCTGCACGTCACCTACGAGCGCCTGCTGGCCGGAATCCACAACGAGGGCACGCTGGACAACTACCGCACGCTGGGCCGCCGCCTGGGCCGCCTGCTGTACGAGGGCCGCTGGTTCGACCCGCAATCGCTGATGCTGCGCGACACCCTGCAAAAGTGGGTGGGCCGCGCCGTGACTGGCACCGTGACGCTGGAACTGCGCCGGGGCGACGATTACACCATCCTGAACACCGAAAGCCCCAACCTGACCTACCACCCCGAACGCCTCAGCATGGAGCGCGTCGAGGACGAAGCCTTCAGCCCGCTCGACCGGATTGGGCAACTTTCGCTGCGGAATCTGGACATCGAGGATTCGCGGGCCAAGCTGGCCGTGTACTCCCGCGCGGGCGTGCTGCCGGGCGGGCAGGTGCGGGCGCTGCTGGACGGTGGCAAAGAGGAATAAACGGGTTGGGAAGCGAAAGCTGGGGCCAGGTGCCCCGGTTTTTTTCTTTTTACTGCTCTGTGTGGCTCCAGGTTGGGCCAGCAGTATTGTGGGCATATTCAGTCAGATGCTGGGCCAGCCGGAAAGTTTCCAGAATGTGTGCTCGCCGGGCGGGATGCGCGTTGAGGGCCTGCCCGCTCGGATGCCACGTCGCAAGAGTCATGACCTGTGGATATTCTGCGCTGATGGCGTTCCAGCCCTGAGCGGCGGGTTTGCCCAGCGTGACCACAACGCGCAAATCTGGCAGCAGCCTGACCAGCTGACGCAGGTGCGTCTGTCCGGCCACCACTTCTGCCGGAGTCACGGCGCGAATACGTTCCTCGTTGCCGACATACCAGGGTACGATGTTCCAGGACGCAATCCACTCGCGGTTGACGCCCGCCTGCTGGGTCAGCAGAAAGACATTCCGGGCGGTCTGGTCATCATTGTCCATACTGATAAAACCGCTGCCGCCGCGCTGCTGAGCCGCTTTGGGGCCGGGTGCTTCCAGCAGATAAAGGATGCGGCTATGCACCCCGCCGCCAGCCGGGTCTAGGTGCGGTACATCCAGCCCCTGCGGATGCAATTGCGCCCGCAACTGCTCAATGTAGGTGCTGAGGGGGGCGTAGTCTGGCGCTTGCAGGAGGCTGTACCGCTCCTCCAGCTGCTCAGGCTGAGCAAGAGACCGGGGAGTATCTGGGAACGTGATGGGCATGATTGTCCATGCTACAGGGCCTATTTACTCAGTCCCGAACAGAGGCCCCAGATCCGTCATCCGCCCCGTCGCCTCAGCGGGCCGGAACAGTGAACTGCCGAATACCTCCAGAAAACGCTCGGGCGAGAGCTGGCGCGTCTGCCCGCTGGGGCCGGTGGCCTCCACGACCTCGCCGCGCAGAGTGAACAGGTAGGGGCTGACCTCGGCCCACACGGCTTTTTTGCCCTTGCCCTCACGCCTGACGGTCACGGCGCGGTACTCCTGCCCGCCGCGCTCCCGCAGGAACTTCAGCAATTCGGCGGCGCTGATAAACACTTCGGCCACCGATTCGGCAGGCGACTCAGGAGACAACGGTTCCGGCACCCTCCAGCGCGGCACTGACCGGCTTGCCGTTGCGGGCGTCGCCAAAAATCACGCGCTTAACGCCGCCCTGCACGGCCTCGGCTGCGCCCAGCACCTTTTTCTTCATGCGGTCTTGCGCGAATTCCAGGTAACTTTCCACATCGCCCGCCGGAATCTCGCGTATCAGGCTGCTGTCGTCGGGAAAGTTGCGGAGCAGGCCGGGGACATTGCTCAGCAGCAGCAGCGCGTCGGCCCCCAGGGCCACGGCCAGCGCGGCGGCGGCGCGGTCACCGTCCACGTTGATGGCCACGCCCTCGTAACTGGCGGCGGGGGGGGTCAGCACGGGCAGGTATCCGGCGTCCAGCAGCAGGTTGACCAGTTCCACGTTGACCTTTTCCACCGTGCCGGTGTGGTCGCCGCGCAGAACCTTGACCTTGCCGTTTTCCACCGCCCGCACGCTGTCCTTGTGCTTGCCCTCAAAAATCCGCCCGTCCAGCCCGCTGAGGCCCACCGCGTTGACATTTAGGCGTTGCAGCCGCTCCACGATGCCCTTGTTCATCTTGCCGCAGTAGACCATCTCAAAGATTTCCAGCGTCTCGCGGTCAGTAAAACGGCTGGTGTATCCGCTGGGGCTGGTCACGAACCTGGGCGGGTGGCCCAGCGCCTCGGCTACGCGGTTGGTTTCACCGCTGCCGCCGTGTACCAGTATCAGCTTTTCGCCCGCCCCCCACCTTTCAGCAATGTCCGCGCATACCGCGTCGTAGTCAATGCCCGCACTTCCGCCCACCTTCACGACAATCATGGGGAACATCCTAGCGGATGGCTTGTGGCGCGTGGCCTGTGGCTTGTAGATGTGTTGGAAGCTGAGGTAAGTGGGGAGTGGTGAGTGGGAAGTGGGATAGTGCGCGGTACGCAGTCGGCGGGGCGTGGTGTGGGGGGAAGGGGAGGGGAGATGGTCACACGCCCCCTCTGCTTCGCAGCTGTGCCAGTCACCCTTCCGTCGCTACGCAGCTCTGTGAGTCCCTCCCTCTCCCACGAGGGGCGAGGGTCACAAGCAAACCTGCCAACGAACATTCGCACCGCCTTCTGGCCGTCGGGCCGCAGGCACGGGCCTAGGAACCGAACCCGGACATTTCGTACACGCCGCCCCGCCGGATGCACCTTCCCCGTGTGTCAGCCGAACGAAACTGCAACCACCTGCCTAGCGCAGCGCCGCTCCCCCTGCCCCAGCCGGGGTAGGGGGCTGGGGGGTGGGGGATAAGCAGCCATCCCCCCCAGCAAACGTTATCGTGAGTCATGGTCACCGTCGTTTCCCACCCGCTAGTGCAGCACAAACTCTCCCTCATGCGCGACGAACGCACCGGCGTGAAGGAATTCCGCGAACTGGCAGGCGAACTCAGCCTCCTGCTCGCCTACGAGGCCATGCGCGACCTCGAATTGACCCCCCAGCGCCTCAGCACCCCCATCGAAGAAGGCGAGTTCCCGATGCTGTCGGGCAAAAAGCTGGCCCTGGTCGCCATCTTGCGGGCCGGACTGGTCATGACCGACGCCATCGTGGGCCTGGTGCCCGCCGCCAAAGTCGGGCATATCGGCCTGTACCGCGACCCGCAAACGCTGAGGCCCGTGGCCTACTACAACAAACTCCCCGCCGATATCGCCGAGCGCCGCGTATTCCTAACCGACCCCATGCTGGCGACGGGCGGCAGTGCCAGCGCCGCCATCGAGTTCCTAAAGGAAGCCGGGGCGCAGAGCATCAAGCTGATGTGTATTCTGGCCGCCCCCGAGGGCATCGCCGTGATTGAGAAAGACCACCCGGACGTGGACATCGTGGTGGCCGCCGTGGATAGCCAGCTCAACGACCACGGTTACATCGTGCCGGGGCTAGGGGATGCCGGAGACCGGATTTACGGGACGAAATGAGGCTTGTGGCGCGTAACCTGTAGAAAAATCAGGCTGATGCTTCAGCTCAAGCGGGAGCCTCTACAAGCCACACGCTACAGGCCACAAGCCACGATAAACGTCACCATTACCGCCGCCAGCCCCATCCCAATGCTGCTGGCCGCCCCCGTCAGATCGCCTTCCTCGCGGGCGCGGGCCGTGCCGACGCCGTGCGCCACGCTGCCTATGGCAATGCCGCGCGCCAGAGGGTGTTTTACGCCGAGCATGGACAAAAAAGGCGGCAGTACCAGCGCCCCCACCAGGCCCGAAAGGACAGCCAGAGTAGCCGCCAGCGCAGGTGGCGCGTGCGTGAACTGAGCCAGTTGTAGCGCCACCGGGCTGGTCGCCGGGGCGGTTTTCAGGGAACGCTGGGCCTCGTCGGTCAGATGCAGCCAGCGCGGCAGCAGCGTATCTGCCGTCACGCCCAGCAGGGTTCCGCTCAGTCCACCGAGCACCAGCGCCCGCCACTGCTTTGCCAGCAGCGCCCGCAGGCGGTACATCGGCACGGCCAGGGCCACCACCGCCGGGGTCAGCAGCGCCGAGAGCGGCTGCACGTTCTGGCGGTAAGCCTCGTATGGTGTGTGGCTCAGCAGCAGCGCGGCGGCGACCAGGACGGTAGCCACCAACGTCGGGTTGCTCAGCGGCGAGCGCACCCGCAGCCCCAGCAGCATCCCCGCCACGAACGCCAGCAGCGTCAGGGCAACCCAGGTCATTCCTTCACCAGCCGCGACGCTATCAGGCCCGCTGCTCCCGCTCCCAGCAGCAGCCCGGCCAGCATCACCAGCAGCCACAGCCCCCAGGTCGCCCCGGCCGAGAGGTAGTCGATGACCCCAACTGTGGCAGGCACGAACAGCAGGCCCAGAATTCCCAGCAGCCCGTCGGCGGCGTCCTCAATCCAGTGTAGGCGTACCAGTCCGGCACTGAGGGCCGCCCACATCAGCAGCAGGCCCACCACCGGCCCCGGCAGCGGCAGCGGCAGCAGCGTGGTCAGTCCCGTGCCCAGCGCCGCAAAACCGACCAGAATCCCCATGCCCAGGACAAAACGCACGGGCTGCGGCAACTGGCGGGTGATGGATTCCGGCGGGGTGGTCATGGGGGTGAGTGGGAAGTAGTGAGTGGTCGGTGGGGGTACGGCGCGGACTGGTTCAGGGTAGGCGGGTCAAACGCCAGTCAATTGTGCAGCCGCGCCAGCATTCCGCGCACGACCTGTTTAGCGTGGCGGGCCACCAGCGGCATAAAGGTGCGGTAATCCACGTTGGCGTCGTGGTCGGCGGTGTCGCTGACGCTGCGAATGACCACGAACGGTACCCCGGCTTTGGCACATACCTGGGCCACCGCCGCGCCTTCCATCTCGGCGCAGGCAGCCTGATAGTCCTTCCACAACCGCTGCACGCCCTCCCGTGAGGCGATGAACTGGTCACCGCTGGCAATCCGGCCTTCAATCACCTGCACCCCTTCCACGTCGGCGGCAGCGCTCACAGCCACCTCGCGCAGGTGGGGGTCGGCGGTCCAGGCCGCGTCCTCACCGGGGATGGTGCCCAGCGGGTAGCCCAGCGGGGTCACGTCCACGTCGTGCTGCACCAGGTCGGTGCTAATCACGATGTCGCCCACCCGCAGCTCGGGGTGAACGCCGCCCGCCACGCCGGTAAAAATCACGCGGCTGGCGCCCTGCATCAGCAGGTAGGTGGTGGTCATGGCCGCGTTCACCTTGCCAATCCCTCCCCGCGTAACCAGCACTTCCACGCCGTCCAGCACACCCCGGTGCAGGGTCACGCCTGGAAAGTCTAGGTCCTGCCGCTGTTGCAGATCCGCGAGCAACAGCTCTATTTCTTCATCCATCGCGCCAATAATCGCCAGCATAGGCCGAGTCTAGAGCAGAGGCGGGGCAAAGGGGGGCAAAAGGGGTCCAGTGTGCGGTCAGCTGTATTATACCGATTCCGATTGAATCCCCCATGTTGGGGGATGAAATCCGACTGGAGCGGGCAGGCCCCTTCATGGGTGCCGTTTTGCCCAAGACAAGGAGTAGGAAAAAGGACAGATTTCGGGAAATGGATCCGTATCCGGTGTTGTTCCGGATATGGGGGAATTGGACGGAATCCGTATTACTCTGCTGGGATGCCCTCCGCTGCCCTGAGCCACGAGTACCGCGCCCTGCTGCGCCTGGCGGGGCCGGTGGTGCTCTCGCAGTTTGCTTCCAACGCCCTGGCCCTGATCGCTACGGCGGTCACTGGGCGGCTGGGCGAGGCGGAGCTGGCCGCCAGCGCCTACGCCGGGGCCGCCTATTTTCTGGTGTTCATGATGCTGCTGGGCGTCATGCTGGCCGTTTCGCCACGGGTGGCCCAGGCCCACGGGGCCGGAAACCGGGCGGGCATCGCGCTGGCGCTGCGAGGTGGCTTGCGGCTGGCCCTGTTGCTCTGCGCCGGGTGTCTGCCGCTGATCTGGCTGCTGGCGGCGCTGTTGCCGCACGCCGTGCCCACCGGAATTCGCGGCGATCTGGCGGCCACGTACCTGAGGGTCTATTCGCTGGGGATGTGGCCCACGCTGGCGGCGGTGGCCCTGCGCGGCGTGCTGGAAGGCACCGGACAGCCGGGCCGCGTGACTCTGGTCGCCCTGAGCGGTGTGGCGTTCGCGGCTCTGCTCAGCCCCGCGCTGGCTTTCGGGTGGGGGCCTTTACCCCGTCTTGGGTTACCGGGTGCAGCGGCGGCCAGTGCGGGGGCGGCGTGGTTCATGGCGGCTCAGCTGTGGCCGGTGGCCCACGCCCGCGCCGGAGCATTGAGCGACCCGGCGGCGGTCAGTACTGAAGCCCGGACCCTGTTTCGCCTGGGCTGGCCCATCGGCCTGACCCTGGGGGCCGAGGGCGCGCTGTTCACCCTGACGACCCTGCTGATGGCCCGCTTTGGCCCCGAGGTACTGGCGGCGCATAACGTGACCATGCAGGTGGTCAATGCGCTGTTCATGGTGCCGCTGGGCATCGCCTCGGCCACTGGCGTGCGGGTAGGTCAGGCCAGCGGAGGCGCGGATTGGCCGGGTGCCCGCCGCGCCGGGTTGGTCGGCCTCAGTCTGTCGGCAGGGGTCATGCTGTTGTTCGCCTGCGTGGAACTGCTGGCCCCACGTAGCGTGCTTGGAGTATTCGTCGATGTTCACGCGCCGGACAATGCCAGACTAGTCGCCACGGCCAGCGGCTTTCTGGGCATCGCTGCCCTCTTTCAGACGCTCGACGGTACCCAGGTCACCATGAACGGGGCGCTGCGCGGCTTGCAGGACACCCGCGTCCCACTGCTGGTCTCGCTGCTGGCTTACTGGGTGATTGGGCTGGGAGTCGGCAGCACGCTGGCGTTTGGCCTGGGAACTGGCCCGCGCGGATTGTGGTACGGCCTGACCGCTGGCCTGGGATTTGCGGCGGTGGCGCTTCTATGGCGCTTCTTGCGGTTTACGGCGCGGCGAATCAGAGCGGGCTAGCGGTAGCAGACTTGGGACGAGAGCAGGGAAGACGCCTCATCCGAACCGTTTAAGTAGCTCGCGGCTACAGTTACGTGTGTTCTTGGTCAGAACAGCTTCTTGGTCAGAACGGCACCCGTATGGGGCCTGACCGCACCCATGAAGGGGCTTGACCGCTCCGGAAAAAGCACCCGAACCCGCTCTGCGAGTCCACTTCCGCCTAGAGCTACTTTTGCCTTCTTGCTCTGCTGCGCAGCTTTGCAAGTCCGCTCGGGGCGATGACCTAGTCGTCATCCGGCAGGTACTTACCAGCCCGCGCGGGTATAGGCGTCGGGCAGCGTCGGCTTCAGCCCCAGGGTGCGGGCGGCCCGCTGCGTCCAGTGAGGATCGCGCAGCATGGCGCGGCCCACGGCGACCAGATCGGCCTGCCCCGACTGCATGACCTGCTCGGCCTGCTCGGGCGTGTCGATCATACCCACGGTCATGATGCGCAGCTCCGGCACCGCCGCCTTGATGTGCGCGGCGAACGGAGTCTGGTACAGCGGCCCGACCTCGATCTGCTGGGCAGGCGTCAGGCCGCCCGTGCTCACGTCCAGCACCTCTACGCCTTCTTGACGCAGCAGCGCGGCCAGCCTCGTGGTCTGTTCCAGATCCCAGCCGCCCTCGGCCCAGTCGGTGGCACTGACCCGTACAAAAATGGGCAGGTGGCGCGGCCAGACTTCATGCACCGCCTGAACCACTTCCAGCAGAAAACGGACCCGGTGCTCGAAAGGCCCGCCGTAGTCGTCGGTGCGGGTGTTGGAGAGCGGCGAGAGGAACTGGTGCAGCAGATACCCGTGTGCGGCGTGAAGTTCCACGGCGTCGAACCCCGCCATCTGAGCGCGGCGGGCGGCGTCGGCAAAGGCCGCGACTGTGGCCCGGATATCGTCTACCGACATCATCCGGGGCACACCCAGCAGCTCGTGGTAGGCGTTGCCATCCGGCCCCAACGCGATCCAGCCGCCCTCGGCCTCAGGTAGCCAGCCTTTGCCTTTCCAGGGCGCGTAAGTGCTGGCCTTACGCCCGGCGTGGGCCAGTTGCACCCCGATCTTGCTACCGTGCCTGTGTACGAAGTCAGTAATGTGCCCGAACTGAATCATCTGCTGGTCATCCCACAGGCCCAGGTCGTCGGGGCTGATCCGGCCTTCAGCCGTGACTGCCGTCGCCTCGGTCAAGATCAGGCCCGCGCCGCCCAGCGCGAACTGCCCCAGGTGAACCAGATGAAACTCGTTGGGCAGTCCGTTTTGCGCCGAGTACATGCACATGGGCGACACGACCACGCGGTTGGGCAGGGTCAAATCCTTGAGCTTCAGCGGTTTGAACAGGGCCGGGTTCACAGGAGCAGTCATATCTCAACTTTACCGGGGCCGGGGGCGGCGGGCCAAGAGTGCGCGGTTGGGCTGATCTTTAGAGGGGCCTGTTTAGCGCAGTCTATACGGGTTCCGTACTATTCGGCGCTGCTCTATTCCAGCCCGCGTTCCTTGCGGACCCGGTGCATTTCGCCCAGTTCGCCGGTACAGGTTTGCGGCCCCCAGATGGTGCGCCCCGCCCCGTCCAGTGGCACGCACCAGCGCGTGGCGAACATCTTCTTGGCGGCCTTGAGTGCGGGGCCGGAGCCTTCGCCGCCGTTTTGAAAGAACACCACAACCAGAAAGTTGGGGTTGTCGAGCGGCCCGTAGCCCTCGTACCAGGCGTGGGTATAGGAGTACCCGTAGCGCTGCGACAGCCCGTTCTCGGCGGTGCCCGTTTTGCCCGCAGTACGCACCGGAAACAGCCCCGGCCCGATGGCAAAACTCGAAGTCCCGATTCGCAGCAGGGTGGTCAGGCGCATGCCTTCCTTGACCAGTTGGAAAGACCCCACGTTGCCGTTTTTCACAGTGCTGCGGGCGGGTTTGGGGGGCTGGGTCTGGTCACCGACCGCGCGGATCACGGTCAGGGGGCGCTGCTTGCCCTCGTTCATAATCGTCGAGAGGACATACGCCTGCTGCGCCGGAGACACCAGCGTGTCGCCCTGGCCGATGCTCATGTTCAGGGCGAACCCCGGATACCAGGGCGATTTGGGCGATTTGTAGTCGTCGACATCCAGAATTTGTCCGGTCTTCTCTCCGACCAGTTCCAGGCCGGTGGTGCCCCGGTAACCCAGCTCGGTCAGGCGCGACTTGAGCTGGCGCGAGTACGCTTCGGGACCGGCCCGCACCGCCGAGTTGTAGAACCACGGGTTGCACGAATAGGCGATGGCACGCCGGGCATCCACGACCCCCAAGTTAAAGTGCGCCCAGTTGTTGAAGCGTGCGCCCCTGAAATAGTACGAGGGCGGGCAGCCCATCGTAAAGTTGCCCCATTTTTCGTTATACGCCAGCGCCGTGCCGGGTTTGAAGACGCTTCCGGGGTTGTAGGTCTGAACCACACGGTTACTGGTCACGGCGTCCAACGCGGCGTTTTTGCGATTGGGGTCCACGGCCCAGTTCCGCGCCGCCGTGTTGGGGCTGGGGGTGCGCGAAAACCAGTTGGGGTCGAAGGTCGGGCTGCTCGCCATCGCCAGCACCTCGTTGGTGCGGGGGTCTAGCGCAATGACCGCCCCGCGTGACACCGTTTCGTAGGGGCGGCCATATTTCCAGCGCCCGGCGTTGATGTCGGCCAGTCCCTCCTGTAGGACGCGCTCAGCGGCTTTTTGCAGGGTCGAGTCGATGGTCAGGGTCATGTCTTTGCCCTTCTGGCCGGGGTCTACCACACTTTCGGTCAGCGGGCGGCCACTGGCACTGACCTCGCGGCGGCGCACCCCGTTTTTGCCCCGGAGGGTCTGCTGCTGGCTGTATTCCAGCCCCGAAGTGCCGACCAGATCGCCACGGGTGTATTCGCCGCTACCAACCTGTTGGTTGCCCGCCTGCTGCACGTACCCGATCAGGTGCGCGGCCAGGGTGCCCTGCGGATAGACCCGCTCAAGGCGTTCGCGGATTTCCAGGCTGGGCACCATAACCAGGTACTCGCTAAGTGCGCCCAGGCGGTCGGCGGGGATATTGCTCGCCAGAACCACGTCCGGTTCCTTGGCAGGCACCGGTTCACGGGGCTGGCCGCCGACCAGCGCAGATTTGGGCACGTTTGCCAGATACCGGATGCGGTCCCAGTCGGCAATGGCCTGCGCCGGGTCCTGCGGGTTGCGGCGTCCCAGATACACCAGGTCGTAGACGGTGCGGTTGGTGGCGAGCAGGACCCCGTCGCGGGTGCGGAGTTGCCCACGCACGGCCCGGATCACGTCGTCACGCTGAAAGTTGCTGTTGGCCCGCACCGCAAAGAGCTGATGCTGGGCAATTTGCAGCTGAAAGAGCCGCGCCCCCAGTCCAGCCAGCCCCAGCATGAAGGCCAGCGCCACCCAGCGCACCGCGGGCGAAATCGTCTCGCCGGGTGGCCCACCTGCGTAGCGCTCGGCCTCAATGTATTCACGGCCATGCGAGTCCAGGCGAACGTGGCGCCTTCTGGGCGTGGCTGAGTCCTCCGGTGTCTGTTCATCACCGGGAAAATCGATGTCGATCACTCCAGACCGTCCGGCACGCGGCCCAGGGCGTAGTCGGAAAGCCATTCCCACAGCGGCGCGGCGATCAACGTGGTCAGCAGC
>JAGLBK010000078.1 GCA_018260275.1 Deinococcus sp. | reverse complement strand
GGTGCTATATCGCCAACATCCGGCTGATGCTCAGACGCCTTGAACCTGCTCGAGAGGCTTCATAAACACGCTCTAAGAAATTCTGCCACCGCGCCCAGCATGGTCAGCAGCAGCGTGTTCATGGGGTTATCCTCACCCGTGAAAATGACGCCCTCGCGCCTGAATTCCACCTGTACACCTCGGCCCGACAGCTCAGTCACGATGCGCCGCAGGTCATCCACGTTGCGGGCCAGCCTGTCCATCGAGTGAACGATAACGGTATCGCCCTCGCGGACGTAGGCCAGCAGCTCCTGCAACTGGGGTCGCCTGGCATCCTTGCCCGAAGCCTTGTCTTCAAACACCCGGTCAAGCTCTATCCCGTCCAACTGACGGGCGGTGTTCTGGTCTGTTGTGCTGACTCTGATATAGCCGACTCGCTGCCCTCTAGTCATGACTGCTACTGAAACTGCCGTGCGAATTTTGCTGCACCCTGCCTGGTAAGCTGGTCAAGAAGGTCTTCAACGGTCACTGGTGGATTCCTGTAACGGTCACGCTGAGTCATCAGAGCCTCCTTAACTACTGCTGGATTCTGGGCCAGTAGTGCCATGAGGAACTGATCAGCAGACAGGGGTGTGATTCTAAAACCTGACAGTATCTTCTTCGGAAAGTCACGCAGGTTAGCCGTGACAATGGTATCTGCTCCCGCCTGAAGGGCCGCTACTACGACATGGGCATCATCTGGGTCTGGCAGGCTGAGGCCTGCCATCAGTGGTTCATGCCCCGTAATCAGAGCACCCGGAAGTGCCGTGTTCATCAGCAATTCCACCTTTCGCAGATTTTCTGGCTTCAGAGAAGGGCGATTCACCAGTAGGTTGCGCTGCCATTCCTGCTGAATCAATTCTGTCCAGTGGGCTTCGTAAGCGCCGAGAATGGCAAGGTCAACCAGTAGGCTCCGGAGAGTAGCGGGATACAGGACATTGGCGTCCAGGACTGCTTTCAAAGCAGTCCCATTTCCTGATCCAGGTCAGCCAGTTGTTGCAGGGCATGCCTGGCTTTGCCCTCCTGGGTCTGGGCAAACGCTATGACTTCTTCCAAGCGCACCCGCCGATGTGTCCCTACCTTCCAGGAAGGAATGCGACCTTTGTCCAGCAGGCTAGCCATCGTAGGACGCGAAACGCCAAGAATGTCGGCGGCTTCCTGGGTGGTGAGTTCAGCAGCGACAGGTAGAACACGAACGGCATGACCACGTTCCATCTCTGTCAGGGCTTCGCGCAGAAGCTGGCTGATACCTGCGGGTAGGTCAGCGAGTTTGAGTGAGTCTGGCTTCTCAAGGGCAGCACGCGCCAGTTGCAATTCAGCAGTCGTGAGTTGATGAGTCATCGTCATATCAAAATTGTAAACGAAAAAAACGAAAATAGTGATGAGTTATGTCAATCTGAGGTCTAGGCTTCCCTTGACATCTGTCAATGTGAGACGAATTGGACTCTAAATGGACACTCAGACCCGCATTTCATCGCAACGCCTATTTGTCCATTTGGGGTATACCCCAGGTAGTCAGGTGGAGCGCTCTCATTCAGGTCAACTCCGATATCACGTATCCAAGGTGTCAAGCTACAGCTGTGGCCACTCAACATTCTCGGGATATACCCCTGAAGAGCTACCGCTTGTTCCAAATTGCTGACCTACTGCGTGAAAAGGAACGCACGGTACGCGACCTGGTACTAAGTCTCTACCCGAGCATCAGCCCAGACACCAGAGAGTGGAGAGCAGCCAAACGGGCCATACAGCGGGATCTGAACGAGCTGGCGGTGCTAGAGCCGGAGTTCAGGGCCACCCAGACCCGTGTGCCCCGGTACAGCATTGCTACGCATCGCCACAGCCTGCATCCTACTGAGGCGCTGACCCTCCATGCGGCGGCACGGGCCATTTACCACCGCTCCGGCGGCGAGGCGCAGCATCAGCGTGATGCCCTTGCCAAGCTCACTTCCTGGCTGCCTGACCACCTCCGCCCCGTCATGGAACGCGGGTTTGCTGACCTTGGTCGGAAGCGCACAGGGGGACGTGAGGCGCAGAACCTGGAAAAGGCTGCCGCCGCTTGGCTGGGTGCTCATCCACTGGCCTTCGAGTACCAGAAGCCGGGCGGCAGAGGGGCGTGGCGGCCCAATGTAGTAGAGCCGTACCTGATCGAACTACATCCGCAAAATCTGGAACTGTACCTGATAGGCCGCGAAATCACCTTTCATCAGGATGTTCGCACCTTCAAGCTGTCGCGGATGCGAGGGCTACAGGTTCGTACAGGCGAAACCTACACCATTCCCGACACCTTTGACCCCCGCGAGTTTCTTGAGTCCGCCCTGGGCATCGTCGGCACACAAGGGCGCGGCAGCATTCCTATTCACCTGCGCTTTCGCAAAGACGCTGCTTATCGTATCCTAGAAGGCGGCTACTCGCACTTGCTGAAGGTGCAGACCCTTTTAGACGGGCGGGTGGAAGCCGTCATCCACGCCGCGCCGGATACCAGCGGCCTGCCGCGTGAAGTGCTGGCCTGGATTTACAGTTTCGGGCCACGGGTGGAGGTGCTCTCGCCCCCGGAGATTCGGGCGCACTGGCTGGGAGAATTGCGGGAAGCGGTGGCTAGTGCGACAGTGGATGTCGCAGTAAGGGAGGAAGATAGGGCATGAGCAAATTGACATGGATAGGGGATTACTGGGCACACACGCCCAGTGACGGCAGCGGAGGCAAACCGCACGAACTACGGCAACATCTGCTAGACACAGCCATACGCGCACAGGACTACGCAAAAGTCTTCGGTGCAGGAAACCTGGCTTACCTGCTGGGTATCTGGCATGACCTCGGCAAGTACAACCCGGAGTTTCAGCAATATTTACGCGACGCGCAAAAGGCAGATGAAGAAGGAAAGGAACTGGGACGCAAAGGCCCGCCGCACGCCATCTGGGGGGCAATGCTTCTCCAGGACAGACTAAGGCAGCACCCACAGATTGCCACGTTGACTCTGCCAGTTTTGGGCCATCATGCTGGTCTAGAGGATGCAGGAGAGGGAGAGCAAAAAATACTCACTGAGCCGGAATGGTCAGACAGGCTGGAACTCATGGTGGAAGCCATCCAAACTTTCGGACTGCATCCTGCTGGGCAACCGGAAAAAGTGCCGGAGAACCCTTACCAGCAGGAGTTTTTCACCCGAATGGTGACTTCAGCTCTCGTTGACGCCGATTTTTTAGATACCGAGAGGCACTTCGGTGAAAAGCTGCCGAAAGCACGGGAACATGACCTGGATATTCCAACGCTGTGGCAACGATTCGAGGAAGGGCGCACCCGCCTGCTCGAAAAACAAAAGAAGAAGGGGAAGGAAGTCGCCCAGCACGTTCAAAAGGTACGAGATGAAGTTTACGCTGAGTGCCTGGAAGCTGCCGAAGGTAAGCCTGGCGTCTACCGGCTCACGGTACCAACAGGCGGGGGAAAGACCCTGAGTGGACTAGCATTTGCCCTCAAGCACGCACAAAAAAATGGTCTACGGCGAGTAATTGTTGCCATTCCTTTCACGAGCATTATTGACCAGAACGCCAAAGTCTACCGCGAGGTACTGGGTGAAGATGCCGTGCTGGAGCATCACAGCGACGTTGGGACTGCCACACGCAAAAACGCCCCTGACCAGCAGGCAGTAGACGCCGAGTTGAAGCAGGCCACCGCTCTGCGCCTGCAACTGGCCGCTGAAAACTGGGACGTACCCATCGTCTGCACCACCTTCGTACAGCTTTTTGAATCTCTATTCGCCCGTAAAACCAGTAAGCTCAGAAAACTGCACCGAATTGCCCGAAGCGTCATTGTACTGGACGAGGTGCAGACCCTGCCTCCAGACCTGCGGGCGGCCACATTGGACGTGCTGCGGACACTGGTAGACGACTACGGCGTGAGCATTGTTCTTTGCACCGCCACACAGCCTGCCTTTGAAACGGACGAGATGACGGAAGCCTTCAAAGACATTCCGCAGACCGAAATCGTGCCGCAATATGCCGAGCATTTTCGGGAACTGACACGGGTAAAATATGCTTTGCACGACGACTATCCCAATCCTGTTGCGTGGGAAAGGCTCGCCAGCGAAATCAAAGCGGAGCCGCAAGCTCTGACCATTCTGAATACCCGGAAGGACGCTCTAACCCTAATTCGGGAGCTTCAGGCGCAAGGGGCCGAGCACCTGTATCACCTCAGTACGCTGATGTGTGGTGCTCACCGTAAGCAGGTGTTGGCCGAAATCAATAAGCGGCTAGACGCGAAAGGCAAGAAATTATCCGTCAGACTCGTGAGTACGCAGGTGGTAGAGGCTGGCGTTGACCTGGATTTCCCGGTTGTGTATCGCGCTCTGGCTCCACTTGACCGCATTGTGCAGGCGGCGGGGCGCTGTAACCGTAATGGCAACGGTGACGAGCATGGGCGGGTGGTCATTTTCCAGACCATGAGTGGCAAAGCTCCTAAAGGCCCTTACCAGAAAGGAATTGAAAAGGCCCGCACACTGCTGGAAACCAGCAAGGACATTGATAAGGACATGAACGGTACAGAGATGTTGCGCCGTTACTTTGCCGCCCTCTACGGCGACGTTCTCCCTGATGAACTCCGCGTCCAACCCCTGCGCCGCGAACTGAACTTTCGCAAAGTAGCCGAAACTTACCGCCTGATTCGGAACGACACCGTGAGCATCATCGTTCCCTACAGCGACTACCTGAAAGCACTTGACCAATGGCAGCGTTTCCCAAGCCGTAAAAGCTGGCGTGCGCTTCAGCCGTACCTCGTCAACATTTACACCCACGAGGCCAGGCAACTGGAAAAAGGGGCAGTGATTCGTCAACTGGAAGAAGGTGTGTACCTGTTTGAAGCCGTGGGCCAATATGACCTGCTGCTCGGTCTGCCGATAGACCGGGACCCCGCCGACTTGGTGTACATCACAGGTGGGGGAAACATTTTTTAGGGGAAAAAGCGCATGGCCCTTCCCCCTCCCTCACCTGTAGTGGGGGTGTACATATTTCAATCCTCAACTCGTTCAGGAGTTGAACTCTCTGGGATATTCGGTGTCTTTATGGAGGCAGTCGCAGCCTTCGCAATGACTGCACCAACAAGGGTGCCAAGCAAAGTGAGAAGGGCTGCACTTGGCTCTTTACCGGATACAACATGCCAGAGCGTCAGTACGACGACACACGCCAAACAGACGTAGGTCACCGCAGTCAGCAGTTTTAGCAAATTTTTCACCTCCTCACTACGAGACTAGCACGACTTTGAGTTGGGGTTTACATGAACCTAATTTTTGCTATAGTGACATCAAGGAGGAAAACCCTATGAAAGACCCGTCGGTCAGCCTGCGCGTGCGGGGCGACTATGCCCTATTTAGTAGACCGGAATTTAAAGTAGAGCGCGTCACCTATCCGGTGATAACGCCCAGCGCGGCACGGGGCGCACTTGAGGCCGTGTACTGGAAGCCAGAGATAAAGTACCGGATTCGGCGCATCGGTGTGGTGCAGCTTGGAACAACCACCACCGTCCTTCGCAACGAACTCAGCAATAGGCAGGGCAAAACGCCCATTTATGTGGAGGATGACCGTCAGCAACGCTCCAGCCTGCTGCTGAAAGATGTGGAGTATCTCATTCATGCAGACATCGTGGTGCAGCCGCACGCTTTTGCCGAGGCAAACGGAGTAAACCTGCTGGTCAAGCACACTGAATGCTTTATGCGGCGGGCAGCGGCGGGGCAGTGTCGGCACCAGCCCTATCTCGGCACACGGGAATTCAGCGCCGAGTTTGAACCTGCCTCGCTTGACGAAAAGCCCGACGAATCGCTGAACCAGAACCTCGGCAACATGCTGCTGGATATCGCCTTTGTTCCAAGCAAAACCCGCAAGGAGCTGCAGTTCAAGCGGCACGATGGTAAAAAGTGGGCCATCGTAGACGGTTACATGGAAGCGGTGTATTTCACTGCCAACCTGAACAATGGGTGGCTGGATGTCGTCACTGACGGCAGCAATCCTTACACCAAACTGGATGAATTGGAGGGACGCCGTGCTTGATGCTCTGGTCAACCTCGCAGGCGACGAAGATTTTGCACAAGAATTGCCACCTACTGGCTTCTATAACTACTCTCAACCTATCCGCTGGACAGTGCAAATCAGTGAGGACAGCGCACGTCTGGAAGAATCTAACCTGGAGGGCATTCACTGGGCACGGCCTTACACGGGGCGCACTAGTGGCATTGATCCGCATCCCCTGGCCGACGAAGCCAGCTATGCCCTTGGCAAAGACACGGACGACAAGGGCAAGAAGGATGACCGGGCCAGCGACAAGCACGCCAGTTTTGTGGCCTTACTTGAAAAGATTCAGGCTACTGAGAGTGTTGGAGAGAATCTGCGGGAGGCAACAGGGCAAATCCTCAAGGCCATCCGGCAGGGCTGGCTAGAGAAAGATGCCCGGTACAACGATATTAACTCCAAGGATTGGGTGGCCTTTGAACTGTCCTATGGCCCACTGGCCGGGAAACGGCTCTTCACCTTGCCGGAAGCCAGAGCATTCTGGGTGGCCGAAGCTCAAGAACGCATTGCTGTGCGTGACAGCGCAAATAACATCGTCATGGGTGAGTGTGCAGTATGTGGGCAGAACAAACCGCTCATCGGACGGATTCCGGTAGGCGTGAAGCTCATCAGCAAGCCGGGGCCACTGCATTCACTCAACGCTAGCGCCTTCGTGTCAGGCCGTACTGATACCAAAGGCCATAACAATCTGTGCTACGAGTGCGGTGACACGGCTTCTCGTGCCTTCAACGCGCTAGCAAGCGATAAGGAACACCGCCGCATCATCGTGATGGATAAGAGTGTGGGAGGCAAAGTCAAGCTGGACAGCCTACGAAATCAGGTGGCCCTGTTCTGGATTGAAAAGGGCAGCCAACCTCTCCCCCAGACCGATTTTGACTTCTTTAGCGTTATGGGTGACCTGATGAAACCTGTCAGCGCCAGTAACGACGACCTGGAAGAGGACAGCGAGGAAAAACCTAAAACTAAAGCCAAAAAAGGCAAGCAGGCAGATGTTGATGTACCCAGGCCGCAGGCCACCCTGTCACAACTGTCCAACTTCCTGAATATCCGGTACCAGGCCACCAACTACATGACCAATCTGGACGGGGCCAAGTTCGCCCTCGCCATCTTCAGCCCTAACGTAGGCCGTACTGCCCTGCGCCAGTGGCTCTACAAGGACTTGGACAAGGTCATCCCAAACGCGAGGCTCTACCTCAACGCCACTAAAATCAATAGTTCGTGGGGCGAAACAGGTGAACCACAGTCCATTAATGCCCTGATGGAAGCAATAGATAGCAAGAATCCCAACCTGACCCGCGACCTGATTAGTACCGCTTACGAGGGAACGCTGCCCCCGCAGGAAATGCAGGCAGCAGCGGTGCGGCGGTTCGTCACGCTGATGGTCAAAGGGCAACAGGACAAGCAACTGGCTGAATGGCAGCGGCAAAGGCATCTGCATTCACTGGCAGCAGCGCTAAAGCTCTCGCTGTTTTACAAAGCCATTCGGGAATCAGAAGGAGGACAAACCTATATGACCGGAGTAGAGAAGTTACATAACGACGCCGCCTACCTTTGCGGGCGAATGCTGGCGATACTGGAGGAGGCACAGCAGGTCTACACCTACCGCCAGTACAAGAAGCGGCTCAAGACGACAGGTGTACAACGTAGTTTTGGCTCGGCCTCGGCTACGCCCTTTGTGGTGCTGACTAACTTGCTGAAACTGGCGACCAAGGCGCACATGCCGAAGGCGGGCAAGTACCTGAATACCGAACTGGAGCAACTGGTCGCCCAGATTACGGCGCAAGGTGGCTATCCCAACTCGCTCGATATTGCTGGGCAGGGCCGTTTGGGACTGGGCTACTGGCACCAGCGCGGTGAAATTCGTGCTCACTGGTCACCCGAAGAGAAGAAGGCGGACGAACAAGCCGAGCAAGACGACACTGAAGGAGGCTCCCTATGACGAATGAAGAGAAATTGGCCCGTATCAGCAATCCCGCTGTCCGCCACGAATTTGTGCTGCTGTTTGATGTGACTAACGGCAACCCGAACGGGGACCCTGACGCCGCCAACGCGCCCCGCACTGACCCCGAAACTCAGCATGGTTTTGTGACGGATGTCGCCATCAAGCGCAAAATCCGCGACTACCTGCAACTGGCGCACCAGACCCCGATGTTTATTCAGAGCCGCGTAGCGCTCAACACCCTGATTGAGCAGGCGCAGGGCGAAGGTGCAGAAGCGGGCAACAAGAAGGTGGCGAACAAGGACGTTCGCAACACCATGATGGAAAATTATTACGATATTCGTCTCTTTGGAGCCGTTCTTTCTACAGGCAAGGTCAATGCCGGACAGGTACGCGGCCCGGTGCAGGTGACCTTCGCCCGCAGTATTGACCGGGTTCTCCCCATTGACGTCACCATCACCCGTCAAGCACGCACGACTGAGGAGCGTATGGAGACAGGCAGCACCGAAATTGGACGTAAGAGCGTTTTACCTTACGGCCTCTATCGCGCTCATGGGTTCTACAACCCGCTGCTGGGTCAGGAGCGGGAGAAAGGCGGTACAGGCGTCACCTCCGAAGACTTGAGGCTGTTCTGGGAAGCCCTGACTAACCTGTTTAACCTTGACCGTAGCGCCAGCCGGGGCGAAATGGCTGTACGTGGGCTGTACGTTTTCAGCCATGACAACGCGCTTGGCAAAGCGCCAGCCCACAAGCTGTTCAAGGTGGTAAATGTTCCCGCGCTGGGTAGCCCTGAAAAGCCCGCCGCACCGCGTAGCTTCGATGAGTACAGCGTTGTACATCCTGATGAAGGTCAACTCACTGACTTCTCTGGTGTCACATTGACGGTGCTGGCAGAAGGCTAACCTCTCCCAAGCCGAGTCTTCCCACGACTCGGCCTCTCCGTGGCTCATGCCATGACCTGCCTGACTCCCGCTCTTCCTCCCAAGCCGAGTCTTCCCACGACTCGGCCTCTCCTCTTTTTCAGGAGGCGGCATGGAACAAAATGACGAGCGGGTGATGCTCTCGGCCCTCCAGCATTACGCCTTTTGCCCGCGCCAGTGCGCTCTGATACACCTAGAGCAAATCTGGACAGAAAACGCCCAGACCACCAAAGGCAACCAGAACCACGAACGGGCGCATACGGGAGGCAGTGAAGAACGCGGCGGCGTCAAGACCCTGCGCGGTCTGCAACTGCTTTCGCGTCAGTATGGGCTGTGGGGCGTGGCGGACGTGGTGGAGTTGCATGGCGAAAAACCCATTCCGGTGGAATACAAGTCAGGCAAAGCGAAGCCGCGCCTGGCCGATGAAATTCAGCTTTGCGCCCAGGCCATGTGCCTGGAGGAAATGTTCAATACCAGCATTCCGGTAGGCTTTATCTACCACGCCGCCAGCCACAAACGGCGCGAAGTGGAGTTCACGCCCGCGCTACGCTCAGAAGTCCTTAAGGCGCGGGACGGTGTACTGTCGCTGCTACAGACGCGAGTGCTTCCCGAACCCGCTGCTGATGAACGCTGCCAGTTTTGTAGCCTGATAGACGAATGCGAACCCTTTGCGCCGCGTGACTTTCCGCGTGGCTTTGACCCGTTTTCCACACTGATGGAGGACTGACATGCGCCAGCTGCTCAATACCCTTTACATCCAGACGCAGGGCACCTACCTTCATCTGGATACCGACAACATCCGCGTGGAGGTGGAACGCGAGCGCAAGGCTATGCTGCCCATTCACCACATTGAGAGCGTAGTGGTATTCGGGAATGTTCTGCTCTCCCCTTTTCTGATTCACCGTCTGGCCCGCGAACACAAGCCAGTGACGTGGCTGACCGAACATGGCCGCTTCATGGCCCGTACCGAGACACCTGTCAGCGGCAATGTGCTGCTGCGGGTGGCCCAGCACGGCTGCGCGTGTGACGCCGAGAAAACGCTGGCCGTATCGCGTTTCTTTGCTGCGGGAAAACTTCAGAATCAGAAGCGGACGCTCATGCGCTCGGCCCGTGCAGCTCTGAACGATGACCCGGAACTGCTCCGGCAGGCGGCCAGAGACATCAATGGGCAAATCGGCTGCCTGCCTCTGGCAAAAACGGTGGATGAGGTGCGCGGGATTGAAGGCACGGCGGCCCGTATCTACTGGGAGGTGTTTCCGCTGATGCTGCGGGCCAACCGCGACTTTTTCTGGCTGACCGAGCGCAGCCGCCGCCCGGCCCGCGACCCCATCAACTCGCTGCTGAACTTCGTGTACACCGTGCTGGCAAACGATTGTGCCTCGGCGTGTCAGTCGGTGGGCCTTGACCCGCAGGTGGGCTTTTTGCATGCTCTACGCCCCGGCAGGAGCAGTCTGGCGCTCGACCTGATGGAAGAACTGCGCCCCGTGACGGCGGACCGCGCCATCATCACCCTGATTAACCGCCAGCAACTCACGCCCCGCGACTTTGTCTTGCATGAGGGCGACACCGTGACCATCAAGGACGACGCCCGCAAGCTGATTCTCGCGCACCTGACTGACCGGAAGAAGGAGGAAGTCACCCACCCGCTCACTAATCGCAAAACGCCGATGGGCCTCGTGCCACACGTCCAGGCCCGATTGCTGGCCCAACATCTGCGCGGCGACAGACCCCACTATCCGCCGTACCTGCACAGATGATTGACCTGCTTGTCTGCTACGACGTGAAGACGGAAACTGAGACCGGACGCCGCCGCCTGCGCCGCGTGGCAAAAATCTGCGTGGCGCACGGCCAGCGCGTCCAGAACAGTGTTTTTGAAGTCAGCGTGACCGAGGTGCAACTGCTTCAGATGCGCGAAAAGTTGCTGAATGCAATGGACGTGACCGAAGACAGCATCCGCATCTACCGTCTGCGTCAGCCCCGTGAAAAGTTCGTGGAGGCACACGGCGTGGACAAATACATGGATTTCAGCGAGCCGCTGATTTTGTAGCGCGAACCTGACGCGACGAAAAAAACCGGCGAGTTTCGCGCAGTAAAAAAAGTCCGTACAGGACGGGAAGCATGACAAATAAATAGGTTGAGATTGTCTGTCTCCTGGACTTTGGCGCAGGGTTCGCGCAAACTGATGAGAGGGAGTCGTCTGGGACACACTCCAGCGATGAACTGTTCCGCTCAGCTTCGTGCTGGGCGGTGGATTGAAACTAGCCCTCCTCATGACTGTATCTGTGACCTGGCATGTTCCGCTCAGCTTCGTGCTGGGCGGTGGATTGAAACTTAT
>JAGLBK010000077.1 GCA_018260275.1 Deinococcus sp. | reverse complement strand
AACTTGATTGCCGCACTCTATAACCACACGCTAGGACTTCCAAAATGACTTTCGCAGGAGGTCTAATATGCGCCTCGGATTGATAAATGTCAATGTCAGGGGCGGGTCAGGGAGTTATGGTTTTTCCCACTCCAGAACGCGGCGGCCCTTCCGGTACACATAAAACTGGCTGAGCAGCAAAAAGACGTTCATCAGCGCGGCAGATAAAATCCGCTCGCACAGGCCATAGAATTTTCCCAGCGCCGAGTGCGCTTCGGTGGGTGAAGTGAACAGCACCACCATCAGCGTCAGGGTGATCACCATACTGGTAACGTTGATGTTATAGACATTCTCCTGGTAAAAGCCGTGCCAGAGGCGGTGACGCAGTGGCATGGCCCGCCCGGTGGTCAGGTCGGTTCGCTGGCCGCCGGTATCTAGCGCAATGAAGCAGCGGGTGTGCGGCGTAATGATGAAGACCTGACCTGCCGTCATCAACTGGCGCAAAATCCACTCGGATGTACTCTGAATATCAGTTAGAAAACGCCCAAAAATGCGGATGCTCACCTCACTGGTCTGGGCATCCACGCTGATGAGGCACTCGTTGGGTGTAGGCCGGTCTACGTCCTCAAGTAGCAGCACCATCCCCGCCAGTGCTCTGGCCCGCGCTTCAGGGTTGAGGCGGGCAATCACGGTCTGCATTCTGGGCGTGTACTCGGAACTGTCGGCCAGCGTGACCGGCAAAAAGCTCCAGGTGGGCAGCAGTTCCCGCCAGAAACTTTCTTGCAGCACCAGGTCTATCTGGCGAGTATGCAGGGTGGTGATAGAGCGCAAAAATACCGGACTGGTGGGAGAAGAAACGGGGGCGGAAGCAGGGAGCATCAAATTATTATCCAATGAAGTGTTCCTAGAGCAGCGGGCCGAATGGTGGCTGACAATGTGACACCTTTCAGTGACCGCTCGGCCCCACAGCTCCCTCTTTGTCGTGCAGGGCTACGCGCTCAATCAGCGTGGCCGACGCCTCGTTGATGCCCACCAGCTCAGGCTCTATGCCCTTCTGCCTGAACTTGAACACCACTTTATCAAGCGCCCCGACAGCCGAGCCATCCCAGAAATGAGCATCTGAAAGGTCAATGATGACCTGGCGAGCTGGATGCGAAAAGTCAAAATGGTGGACAAAATCGTGGGTACTGACGAAGAAAAGCTGTCCCGTGACCTTGTAGACACGGCTGCCGTTGGGCAAATCGGCGTGCGACACGCTGGACAGTTGCGATACCTGGCGAGCAAAGAAAATCGCACTCAGAATCACGCCCGTCAGCACGCCTTTGGAGAGGTCATGCGTCAGCACCGTGACCAGTACCGTCGCCACCATCACGATAGTTTCGCCCTTCGGATGTGTCGCCATTGTCCGCAAGCTGCCCCAGTCAAAAGTGCTGATACTGACCATAATCATCACGGCCACCAGGGCTGCCATTGGAATCTGTACCAGCGTGCTCTGCAACAGCAGAATCAGCACCAGCAGGAATGCGCCCGCCACGAAGGTAGAGAGCCGCCCCCGGCCCCCGCTGGTGACGTTAATCATGCTCTGTCCAATCATGGCGCAGCCTGCCATGCCACCAAAAAACCCGGTGACGATGTTGGCGATGCCCTGACCCTGGGATTCGGTGTTCTTGTTGGAGGTGGTATCGGTCTTTTCGTCAATCAACTGAGCGGTCAGCAGGCTTTCCAGCAACCCCACGAAACACAGGGTCAGGGCCACTGGGGTCTTGCCTTTCAGGTCGCCCAGCGTCTTGACATTCGGGGCGTTCTTGTTGGACACCAGAATCACCTCGCCGGGAGCGCGGGAAAACTGCACCACCGATTCCATGTTCTGGCCCGCCGCCTGCATGTCGATGGTGTGATCGTAAAAGCCCACCACACCCTGCACCTGCCCGGCAATCAGCTGGGTCTCGGCGTCCACTCCGGCGGGTTCGTTCTGCAACTCCACATCCAGCCCCTCGGCCTTGTAGTAGCCGAGCGATTCGGCCAGTTTGGCGGGCAGGTAGATGATTTTTTCCATGCCGCCCACCATGATGGTGACCTTGTTGCTCTGGGCGAAGGCAGACTGGGCGGAAAGCAGGCCGAGGGCGCAGATGGTCAGGGCGGTCGTTTTGATGTTGGTCATGGGTGATTCCTCCGGTAATAAAGGGGGTGCATCAGGGGTGCTGGCCGGGGCTAAAAGAGACACGGCTCGGCCCTGGCGACAGGCGAAAGCTCGGGAGTGACCACTTCATATGCGGAAGGGCCATCAAACGCTTGGTTTGTGGAACGGCTGAACTGTAACCCCATGACAGACAGTTACCTAGAATTTGTACATTGATTTCATGGGCGGGCCAGCTGTCCCGGTTCAGCCTCACCCAGCCGGGCTGAGTAGCTTTTGAACAGATGGTTACGCTCATGCCGGGGATAGCGGCGTAACCGCCGACAGACTACCTTCAGGTATGACCGTCCCCACCCTGACCTCCGGCATCCGCCCCGCCGCGCTGTTCCGGGTCTTTCTGGGGGTGGCGCTGTCAGGGATCGGCGGCGGGCTGCCCGCCCACGCCCGGCGTGCGGTGGTCGAACGGGGCTGGCTGAGTGAATTGCAGTTTGCCGAGAGCCTGACCCTGGCGCAGCTGACGCCCGGGCCGAACGCGGTGAACCTGGCGGCCATGCTGGGGGCGCGTCTGGGCGGTGCAGCAGGAGCTAGTGCAGCGGTCATGGGGATTTTGCTGCCCGGATTTTTTTCCATGCTGGCGGTTTCGGTGCTTACCTTCGGCCTGCCCGGAGGCATCCCACCCACGCTGCAAAGCGCCCTGCGAGGAGCCGCGTGTGCCGCGCTGGGAGTGATGCTGACGGCGGCCATTCCAGTAGTCAGGGTGGGGGCCAGCGTGCGTGGCGGCGCCGTGACCACAGCGCTGGCCTTCGTGGCCCTGGGCGTGCTGCGCCTGAACCTTTTGCCGGTGCTGCTGGTGCTGGTGGGCGCCGGGCTGGTCATTCACCGTCCACGGCCAGCGATTTCGGAGCAGGGCAGCGGCGCATGAGCACTCAGATACTCCTCGACCTGTTGAGCGTCTTTGCCCGCCTGGGCCTCATCAGCTTTGGCGGCACCAATCTGGCCGAGATGGAGCGCGTGCTGGTCGGTGAGCGCCACTGGATCAGTCCGGCTACGCTGGCGAACGGCTTTGCGCTGGGCCAGCTGATGCCGGGGCCGAACCTGCTGGCTGTCACCCATTACGGCTACGCGGTGGCCGGTTACGCGGGGGCGCTGGCGGCCTCGGTGGGGTTTTACGGCCCCACGGCGCTGCTGAGCACCAGCGTGGCCCTCGTCTGGCGGCGGCACAGTGCTCACCCCTGGGTGGTGGCGTTCAGAAATGCGCTGCTGCCCTTCGGCGGCGGGGTGATGCTGGCCGGGGCACTGGTGCTGGGAAAGAGCAGTATCCACGGCTGGGCGGGCGCTCTGCTGGCAGCCGGTAGCTTTGTTCTGCTGACGAAAACGAAACTGAATTCGGTCATTATTGTTGGCCTGGCGGCATTGATAGGGGCAGTTATTGGACTGTAAGTGCCCATAAGCACTTCAATTCCTGTTGCTTGCTCGTGCCCTTGCCCTCTTTTACTGCTAGACCATACCAAGTTACTTTACACTTATACTCTTTAAGCTTATATTACCTGGCATGTCTGTCCCTTCCCTTTCGGACCGCCCCGCACACGTTCGGCTGTGGGTCGCGCTGGACCGCCTTTATCCGCTGCTGGGCCGCAGCGTCACTGCCCAGCTTTCGGCCAGCGGCCTGACCACACCGCAGTTCCGGGTGCTGCGCCAGCTGCATGAGCAGGAGCGCAGTCCCGGCGAAATCGCCGAGCGCATAGGCGTCACGCCCGGCAACGTGACCGGCATCGTGGACCGGCTGGAACACGACGGGCTGCTGACCCGGGTGCGCGGCGAGGACCGCCGTTACCTGACCCTGCAAATCACGCTCCGGGGCACCGCCCTGCTGGAACAGGTGGTGCCGCAGATGCATCGGTACTTCCAGGACGTCTTCTCACCGCTCTCGCCGGAGGAGACGGACCAGATGATTGAATTGCTCTCGCGTATCGAGCACCACCTGCAGCAGCGCCAGCAGGGAGCGCAGGCTGCTCAGGAAAGTACGCCGTCCCACGAACACACACTGGAGGTCACGGCATGAGCACCCCTACCAGTTCCAGCACTCCAGTCAAACTCCACGAACGCTTCGCCTACAAGTGGCTGGCGCTCAGCGTGACCAGCCTGGGGGCGCTGATGGCCTCTATGAACTCGGGCACGCTGATTATCGCGCTGCCCACGCTGCTGCGCGACCTGCATACCAGCCTGCTCAATCTCATCTGGATTCTGCTGGCCTACAACGTCACCCAGACTGTGCTGGTGCTGAACGTGGGACGCCTGTCGGACATGCTGGGGCGCAAGCGGCTGTACGTCGGGGGCTTCGCGGTCTTTACCCTGGCCTCGCTGCTGGCGGGGTTTACCAGCAGTGTGCCGCTGCTCATCGCGCTGCGGGCGCTTCAGGGCGTGGGTGGGGCCTTTTTGCTGGCGAACTCCAGCGCCATCGTCACCGACGCCTTTCCGCGCCAGGAACTGGGCCTCGCCATCGGCACCAACCAGATGATGGTGGCGGTGGGCAGCATCCTGGGGCCGATCATCGGCGGGGCACTGACCGCGCTGGGCTGGAAATGGGTCTTCTGGTTCAACGTGCCGCTCGGGTTGCTGGGTACCCTCTGGGCCGCCTTTACCCTGCGCGACCTGGCGGCCAAGCGGGACAGCGGCGACCCCTTCGACCTGTGGGGCAACCTGACCTACGCCGCCGGATTCGCGCTGCTGATGATCGGTCTCTCGCAGGGCGGCATCCAGTCCTGGAACGGGGTGTTGCCGCTGCTGCTGGCGGGCGTGGCCGGACTGGTCCTCTTCGTGGTCATCGAGGGCCGGGTGCGTGCGCCCATGCTGGACCTGGGGCTGTTCCGGGACCGCGCCTTCTCGCTGAACAACGTTATGGCCTTCCTGAACTCGGTGGTGCGGATGGCCCTGACCTTCCTGTTCGTATTCTATTTTCAGGGGGCCAAGGGCATCGACGCCGTGGTGGCGGGCGTGATGCTCAGCCCGGTGGCCGTGGGCCTGCTGCTGGCCTCGCCGTTCGCGGGCCGCCTGGCTGACCGTATAGACGCCCGGCGCCTACTGCAGTGGGGCCTGGTGCTGGGCACGCTGGCGCTGGGTGGGCTGGCACTGACGCTGGGACTGCACACACCGTACTGGCTGATTGCTACGCTGATGTTCGTTTCCGGCCTGGGCAACGGCCTGTTCAACTCGCCCAACTCCAGCCTCATCATGGGCACCGTCGCCCCTGACCGGCGCGGGGTGGCCGCCGGGATGCGCAGCCTGCTGCTGAGTGCCGGTGGCGTGGTCGCCATCATCTTTACCCTGAGCATCGTGGTCAGCGAGGTGCCGCGTGACGTGATGCTGCAGGTCTTCATCGGCCTGAGCAGCAATCTGCCCGCCAGTACCCTGGCCCCCTTCATCAGCGGCCTGAAAACCGCCTTCTGGTTGCTCACGGCCCTCAGTGCGCTGAGTGCGGTTCTGGCCTACCTTTTGCCCACGCCGCAACCACAGCCGGTGGAAGAGCAGTAACCTCTAAAGAGTCGCTCAGATGGGAGTCAGGCTGTCCATCAGATAGACAATTAAGTACGTTGCACTTGATCTGGCGAGTTTCCGGAATACCACCGAAGCCTTTCCATTTCCAGTGCAACGTACTTTTAACGATTCTCGCTTTCCCGGTCGATCTGAGGATCACCTCTGTCATTTTCAGGATCTGGAAGAGTCGGAAACAGGGCACTGTGTAGCACCCTGGCCGGATTGGAGTGATCTTGATTGTCGCTCAGGGACAATGAATATGTACCCGGCCCGGCTTACTGGCCGCTCTGCTCTTTCTCGCCAGTCAGGCGGCGGAAGGTCGCCAGCGCCTGCGCCACCACCTGATCCATGTTGTAGTACCGGTACGTCGCCAGCCGTCCCACGAAGGTCACGTTCGGTTCAGCGTCGGCCAGCGCCTCATAGCGTTTGTAGAGCTCGGCATTTTCGGGCCGGGGCACCGGGTAGTAGGGGTCGCCCTCGGCGCGGGGATACTCGTAGACCACGCTGGTCTGGTGGTGGCGCTGCCCGGTGATGTGCTTGAACTCGCTGATGCGGGTGTAGGCATAGTCGTTGGGATGGTTGACGGTGCCGACTGGGAGCAGTTGCTCCACGTCATGCGTCTCGTGCCTGAATTCCAGGCTGCGGTAGGGCAGGCGGCCAAAGCGGTAGTCAAAAAAGGCGTCCACCGGGCCGGTGTAAATCAGGTGGGCGTGGGGAATCAGGCCAATCACTTCGCGGTAGTCGGTGTTCAGCATCACCTTGATATTCGGGTGAGCCAGCATGTTCTGAAACATCCGGGTGTAGCCGTGCAGCGGCATCGCCTGAAAAGTGTCGGCAAAATAACGGTCGTCGCGATTGGTGCGGGTGGGTACGCGGGCGGTGACGCTGGCGTCCAGTTCGCTGGGGTCTAGCCCCCACTGCTTGCGGGTGTATCCCCGGAAGAATTTGTTGTACAGGTCGCGCCCTACCTTGCTGACCACCACGTCCTCACTGGTCTTGACCTGCTCGACTTTCTCGGCCACCGATGCAAAAAACTCTTCTACCTGAAAGGACGTGAGGTTCAGCCCATACAGGCGGTTGACGGTATCGAGGTTGATGGGAATGGGCAACTGCTGCCCGTCTACGCTCGCCAGTACGCGGTGCTGATAAGGCCGCCAGGCCGTGAACTGCGAGAGGTAGTCAAACACGTCTTTGGAATTGGTATGGAAGATGTGTGGGCCGTAAGGGTGAATGAGCACGCCCGCGTCGTCGTAACAGTCGTAAGCGTTGCCGCCGATGTGGGGGCGCTTGTCCACTATTAAGATTCGTTTGCCCACGCTGGCGAGGCGCTCAGCCAGCACCGAGCCAGCAAAGCCCGCTCCCACGATGAGGTAATCGAAGGGCTGGCTGCTTTCGGGGCGGTGTTCAGTTTCAGTCATGCGCCAGCTCCAGTTGTTTTACGCCCGCCTGTGCGGCTTTTGTTTGGGCGGATTTGGTTTCGGCGGCCTGCTCTATCTGCCTCTGCATGGCCTGCCAGGTCACGTCCCACGACAGCTCTGAGAGGTGGGCGTCGGCACGGGCCTGACGTGCAGCGGCGGCGGCACTTCCTGCCTCGGCCAGTGCGGCAGCGCAGGCGGCTTCAAAGGCTTCTACCCCGTCAGCAATGCGGGCCATCTCGCCTTCCCCGTAAGGCCGAATCACGTCGTGAATGCCCGTCGACACCACCGGTACGCCCGCCGCCAGATACTCGGGCGTCTTGGTGGGACTGATAAATTCGGTGAACGGATTGAGCGCGAAGGGCAGCAGCGCCACATCCCAGTGGGCGAGGTATGCAGGCAGCTCAGCGTAGGACCTCTGCCCCAGGTAGTGCAGGTTGTCGCCCTGGGGCAGCTCGGTGGGGTCAATCTTGACCACCGGGCCGACCAGCACCAACTGCCACTCGGGGCGGCGGCGGGCCAGTTCGCCTAGCAGCGCGATGTCCAGCCGCTCGTCAATCACGCCGTAAAAGCCCAGTCGGGGGTGGGGCAGCTCACGCTGGTCGGCGGGGTCACTCAGACCAGCGCGTGCCTGGATAGAGCGGGCCTGGGCAAAATGCTCCACTTCCACGCTGGACGGAAAAGGATAGACATTGGGATGCTGCTGGCGCTTAGCCTGATACAGGCGGTGCCCACCAGTAAAGACCACGTCGGCCTGCCTGAATAGCTGCCGCTCACGCTCGCGCAGTTCAGGCGGCGCACCCTTGAAGTTGGCGAGTTCGTCCATGCAATCGTAGATGGTCACGCGGGGGGTCAGCTGCGCAGCGACGGGCAGTTCCATTGGCGTATAAACCCATAGGTCGTACTCGCGCAGTCCTTCACGGGCCACCAAGTCAGCCAGCAGCCGAGCGGTGCGGGCTTGCGACTCGGCGGGGCTGTGGCCGATTTCGATGTGTGGTGTGCAGACGGTGACGCCACTGGCATCCCGCCGACAGTCCAGGTGGTCGGGCCAGTCACCGAACAGCGGTTCCTCGAAGTAATACACGGCGCGGTCGCGGGCAGCGCGGGTCATCAGGTGCTGGGGACGCTGAAAAACGAAGTTCCAGCGCAGATGAGAGAGAACGAGCAGGGCAGGGTGAGGGTCAGCAGGCATAGTCGTCGTTCCTTCCCGGACGCGGGGCAATCCGGCTCAATGTTGATGGGGGCGTGCTGCTCTAGCGTGGTGAACCTGAGAGCGAAAAAGGCCAGAACAATTTGACCTATAACAAAACAAAGCGTCGCTAATAACAGCGTTCATCATCACATTCTCACTGACTGGTCAGTTCCCAGTCACCTTCAGGAACCTTCACGGGCGCCTTAAGTGCCGGGGCCTGCCCCGTATACTGCCTTCCAGCTGTGAACGTCGTCGTCGCCATTCCCGCCCGTGATGAAGGAAACGGCATCAGCCGGACATTGACGGCTCTGGCAGCGCAGAATTACCCCCGACCTTTCGAAGTGCTGGTGATGGCGAACAATTGCCAGGACGATACGGCGGCGCAGGCCCGCGCGGTGGCCCAGCAGCAGCCTGGTTTGAGCCTGTGTGTGCTGGAAGTGACTCTGCCCCCCGAACAGGCCAACGTGGTCGGGGCGCGGCGGCTGGCGCTCGATACCGGGGCGGAGATGGCTGGTAAGGACGGGATTGTCGTCAGCACTGACGCCGATAGTGAAGCCGACCCCGACTGGCTGGGCGCTCTGGTCGCGCCGCTGGAGCAAGGCTGGGCGGCTAGCGCTGGCCGGATTCAGCTCCGACGCGCTGAGCGCCACGCCCTGCCTTTACCGCTGCGTGCGGTGTATTTGCTGGATACGGGGTATCGGCAGGCCGCCGCGCAGCTGCGTCACCGGGTCGCCTGCCTGAACGAACCTGCGCCGACCCACTGGCAGCATTTCGGTGCGAATCTGGCGCTGACGGTGCGGGCGTACCGGGCGGTGGGCGGCCTCCCAGATGTGAGTTGCCTGGAAGATATGGCGCTCGTCGCGGCGCTGGCGCGGGCTGACCTGCCGTTGTGCCACACCCACGCCGCGCGGGTCTACACCAGTGCGCGGCTCAGTGGGCGGGTTCCGGTGGGGCTGTCTACTCAGCTGGGCGAGTGGCACAGCGGGCCGGGGGGCTGGCGGGTACCGGGTGGCCCCGAACTGGTCGCCGCTGCGTGGGCTGAGCGGCTGGCGCAGGAATATTACCGGGCAGGCGAATTGACCCCGCCTCAGGCCGCGGTCCTGCGCCGGGCGTGGCGGCTGGACGCGGGTGAAGCCGTCACTGTGGATTTTGCGACCTGTGGTCTGGCGCTGGAGGCATTGCAAGCTGCACGCGACCGGTCCGGATACTGGGCCGCCGAGTTCTCCCCGGTTCCGGTGCGTCAGGCGCTCCAGGAAGTGCGAGAAGCCCTGGCAGAGTATGGCGGGCAGGGCTTCAGAACACGCTGAAATTCAGTTCAGCACCGCTCGAACAGATCCAGCCGGTAGCCTTCCTGCTCGTCGCCGTGACGCTCGGCTTTCAGGTGCCGCAGTGCACCAGTTTTCACTCGTCGCAGGGCCGCCTCATGCACTGCGTCGCCCGTTTGCGGGTAGTCGTGAACCGGGGGTGTCCAGTGAACCAGCAGTAGTGTGCCGCCAGTTTCCAGCCGTGCCAGAACAGCGTCCAGCGCCCGCTCCAAGTCGTCCGGACCGAGGTAGTACAGCACCTCGGAGAGCAGCACCAGGTCAAAGGGGCCGTCCGGTAGCTCGTCGGGCAGACGGCGCTGGAGCAGGGTCACGCCGCCCAGGAGGTCAGCCTGCTCCAGGCGCTGACGGGTGCGTTCCAGGGCCTGCGCGTTGACGTCGAGCGCGGTCAGGTGCTCGGCACGCGGGGCCAGCAGGGCTGTCAGCACTCCAATAGAACAGCCGATTTCCAGAGCGCGGGCGTAGCGGGAGCGTGGTAGCGCGGCCAGAGTCTGGGCATATTTGGCCGCCTCGTAAGGACTGCTCTCGAAGTTCCAGGGGTCGTCGCTGTTTCCGTAGACATGCTCGAAGTATTCCGGCGGCAGGGTCACCAGGGCAGTTTACAGGTCAGCACGCCCGATGGAATGCCGGAAAAACCGCTCCGGGCCAGCTACTGCCCTTTCCACCATCTCTGCGGCCAGGACAAAGCCGCTGGGGTCGTCGTCAATCAGGCCCAGTTGCGACTGGTGGGCAGCGATGGCTTTCGCCTTGCGCTGTTGCCACGCCGCCGATAGGGGGAAAAGCAACTCACTCAGCTCCTCGGCAGGGCGGGGCCAGTCGCCTGGCTCGCCGCGCTCGGGCAGCCAGACGGTGTATTCCGGCACGCAGGGCACGCCGCCGAGCAGCGGTTCAAAACAGGCCCAGCAGGCCCGGTGGTCGGGGTGGGGGTCGCGTCGCCAGGGCAAAAGCAGCGTGGCGGGGGGTGAAGCGGCCCAGGCCCGCGCTATGGCTGAACGTACCTCGGCGGGGTCGCAGGCGGCCAGCTCCCCGTCTGGGAAGCCTAGGGCCACCGTGCGCTCAGCAGGCACCCCCAGTTCCAGCAGGCCAGCCCGCCACTCATCCAGCCGCTGGGACGCTAAAGCGGGTCGCGGGTACTTGACGGAATGGGGATGTGACGCGCCGCCGTCGGTCACCAGTAGGGCGTGAATCTTGCGGCCCAAGTCGCTCAGCGCCGCCAGCAGGCCGCCGCAGCCCAGCGCCTCGTCGTCGGGGTGAGGAGCGACCACCCAGATAGGTTCGGGAAGCTGGGCGGGGTCAAGCATGGTCGCCACCCAGACCAGTGCTACCCAGCGGGTCGTAGTCGTCCTCGTCGGCATCCAGCAGGTAAGCCCCCACTTCCAGGCGGGCTGCGTCGGGGGCAGGCTGGCGCAGATACAGACGCAGGTCGCGCAGCAGCCGCTCGGTGGGGTAGGGGGGCAGCAGACCACGTGCCCCCGACGCCCGCTCGCAGGCTTCAGCGCAGGCGAGGCAGGCGTCCTCGGACAGCAGGCGGGCCAGCGAGACGTAGGCCAGCACGGCTTTCAGAGCGTCTGGATGTCCACCTGACGTTAGCCTGTCCAGCCGCCGCTGCGCTTCCAGCACCGCCTGCCAGGCGGCTTCCAGACTGGCCCCCACCGCCGCAAAACGCAGCCGCTGCACGTCGTCCCCTGCCCGCCCGGCGCGGCGCAAGCCCAGACGCACGCTCCGCAGGGCCGCCTGTGTGCCGCCCAGTTGCGCGGCCAGAAAGCGCAGTGCCCCACCGCTGAATTCGGGCTGGGCGTAGTAGACCCCTGGTGGCCCAATGAGCTGCTCAGGGGCCACGCGAATACCGTTCAGGTCAGCACGGAAGCTCACG
>JAGLBK010000076.1 GCA_018260275.1 Deinococcus sp. | reverse complement strand
AGGAGTCGTGGCTTCCAAACCTCAGACATGTCCAGAGTTTACAATTCGACAACAACTTTCCGCGTTATCAATAATTTACGCATACCACTATTCTCCTGTCCGGCGGCTGACCCCATATGAGAGAGCGACTTTTGGTGGATGCTCCGTCAGCTTCACTGCTCTAGCCTGAGCGCATGAAACCTGCCTGGCTTGCTGCGCTGCTGCTCTCTGTGGCCTCTGCCCAGGGCATTCCGTCCAAGGGCTTTCCGCCGCCGTCGACAGTGCCGGGGTCGTCTGGATTTTATGCGCTGGATAAGGACTTTTACGCGGTGAGCGGCACGGATGTGTTCACCGTCGAGGGCGGCCAACTGGTGCGCCGTGACGCCTCCACCACCATGAAAGCATGGACGAAAGACGGCCACTACGCCGCGCCGCCCATTCCCATCGGCCAGAACGTGTATTTGCAACAGGGCGGCAAGCTGTACGCCTTTGACCGGGTGAAGTTGAAACGGCTGTGGGTTAAGAACATTTCCGGCGAACTGCTGGCAGGCGTGCGCGAATTGCCTTTGCTACGCGAGAACGGCAAAATCACGCGACTGAATCCGGCGACGGGCGCGGCGGTCTGGACGATAGGCAAGCTGGACGCCGAACACACGCCTCTGACCGCAAAACTGGCGGGCGGCGTGCTGCTGGTCGGTCATTCGCCCGCCGAGAGTTTTGAAGGTGAAATCTTCAGCGCCCACGACCCGCAGACCGGGCGCAAGCTCTGGCAAACGAATCTGGGACATGGGCGGCTGCTGAAAGTAGCGGCTGGCAAGGCATTTTTTGACCTGCGCGACTGGGACAACACTCTGGACGCGGGCGGCGTGTTTCATCTGGCCCAACTTGACCTGAAAACGGGAGCGCGGCTCAATATTTCCTTCAACCTGCCAGAGCTGGAAAAGTGGTCGGTCAACATCGGCTCGCCGCTGCTGGACGACAAAAACGTGCTGTGGCTGGTACTGCGTGCGCCGGGTGAGGGTGGTTCACGCCTCGCCCGTGTAGACGCCGCTCCATTAAACCAGCAGGAGCCGAAGCTCTGGCCGCTGCCTGCGGACTGGCTGCCGAAAACGGACAACGGCGAAGTGCGGCTGTTCGCACGGGGCAAAGACATTTTTATGGCCGCTCCGGGTGGGCTGGCGCTGGTACGGGACGGCATTCTCAGCACCTTTCCCATCGCCAGGAGCAGCGGTCTCCCTACCTTCACCCCGCTGGGGCGCTGGCTGGGCATCACTGCTGCGGGCTGGGGAACCGTGATTCTGGATGAGGAAAGCCGGTTCAGCCTTGAGGTGGAAAAAGCTGGACCCCCCGCGCTCAGTGGGCCTTATCTGCTGATGCCGGTTGAAGGGCGGCTGACGCTGTTCGGGGGGCCGAAGTAGAGGCTACTTCACCTCAAACGACCCCACCGCACTGGCGAAATAGTTCCAGTGAAACACCTGATACTGACCAGCGGGCAGCTTGATTTTGTCCCACCATGCTTCGGTGTGTGCCTGCCCTGGCTTAAGCGTGGTGAGGCTAATGTTGGCGATGCAGGCTTGCGGTTTGGGAGCCTCGTAGACGGCCTTACCCAGCCTATCCCGAATCAGAAAGTCTGCGCCGCACAGCCGCAAATCCTGTGAAAACACGGTGCTGGACACGTTGCGCGTCACCACTTTTAGCGTGATGGGCTGCCCCGCCAGATACACCGGGTTCACGTCCAGCCACTGCACGACCTGCGGCACATTCTGAACATTGAAGAAGGCGGTGAAGCTCGCCCGGTGTCCATTCACCGAATCATCCAATTTGATGTCGGCGCGGTAGGAACCGGCAGGCACAGCGGGCAGGCTGAAGGTGTAGAGGCCGCGCCCGCCCGCCGGAATGGTCAGGTTGTTTAGGCGCTCGGCGCAGCTGACGTTGGGCCGGGGCAAAACCTTTTGCGTTCCCTGTCTGCGAACCTCAGCCGTGGGGCAGAGGGCGGCATTGAAAGTGGCAGGCCGCGAGTTGGGATTGTCAATCAGCAGCGTAACTTTGACCGCCTGTCCGGCATACACCTGACCGACATAGGGGCTGAACTTGAGGTCGGCGGCGAGGGCGGCAGGGCTGGAAGTCAGCAGCAGAGCAAACAGGAGGCGGCGCATAGATTCACTTCACCACAAAAACCGTCTCGCCCACGAACGGCCCCAGACCTATCCGAACGCGGTACAGGCCGGGTTGCCGCTGGCCCAGACTGTTTTGACCGTCCCAGCGCACGGTACGGCTGACCGAATGGCCCGGTGCCAGTGTCGCGGGCAATATTCCGACCCCGGCGCAGAAACCTGAGCCGTCCTGCCAGACCCGCTCGCCGCCCGGCACGCGCTCTATGTAGGCAGCCTCACACGACTGGGGTTGATAGGTCACAGGGTTCAGGCCCCGGCGGGTGACCGTCAGGGTGAACTCGTAGCCCGCTGGCGTGTCACGGGTCACGACCTGCGTGGTGTCGGGCCAGCGCGAAGGCTCAGGCAACTGGGCGGGGCGAGCGAGCATCAATTCCACCCGTGCCGGGTCAAGGCCACGCTGCCGCAAAGCGTCCAGAAAGGCATCTGCGGCCTGCTGGTCGGGGAGATCGACAAAGAATTTGTTGCCGATATAGAGGCCGGTACCCAGCACTTTGACGCCGCTGGACTGCAACGCCTGGCAATACGGCCTGAAGCTCTGGCAGGCGCGTGGATTATTCCTGATAACGTCGTCGGCCAGCGCACAACTGCCCAGAGTCAGGGCCAGAGCAAAGAGAGCAAAGAGGAGGCGGCGCACGGCCTCACTCTGACAGACCAATGTGACGCTTCCTCTTTTCCCTACCCGACCGTTCGGTACGGGACTTTTCCCGCCCCAGCCCGGCGCTAAACTTACCCCGATGACTCGTCCCCAATCCGAACAGGCCCCGGAAACCCAGCCCACTGCGGTCAAGCCGGACAGCACCCATCCCTCCGCGCAAGACCCTTCTATTGGCCGTGTGCCGGGCCGCCCCAGCGTGACTAAGCCCGGAGCCGACCCGAAGGTCTACGACTCGGCGTTTATGCGGGCCACACGCGGCGAAAAGGCCGATTACACCCCAGTCTGGTTCATGCGTCAGGCGGGGCGCTACATGCCCGAATACCGCGCTTTGCGGGCCGGAAAGTCCATGCTGGACTGCATCCGCACGCCTGACCTGGCTGCCGAAATCACGCTGCAACCCATCAAGGCTTTTCCGCTGGACGCCGCGATTCTGTTCAACGACATCCTGACCCCGCTGCCCACCATGGGCCTGAGTCTGGACTTTGTGGGCGGTGTCGGCCCGGTGATTCACAACCCGGTTTCCAGCACCAGAGACGTGGACATGCTGGCCGTTCCCGCCGCCGCCGAGAGCATGCCGTTCACCGCCGAAAGCATTCGCCTGCTGGTGCCGGAGCTGAACTCGCGCGGCATTCCGCTCATTGGTTTCGTGGGTGCGCCCTTTACCCTCGCCAGCTACGCGATTGAGGGCAAAGGCTCGCGCAACTACGAGAAAACCAAGCGGCTGATGTACGCCGAACCTGCTGCCTGGGAACGCCTGATGGGCAAGTTCGAGGCGCTGCTGGCCGACTACCTCACCGAGCAGGTGAAAGCCGGAGCCAGCGCCGTGCAGATTTTTGATTCCTGGGTCGGCGCACTGAGCGTCTACGACTACCAGACCTTCGTGAAGCCCGCCACGGGCCGCCTGATTGAGCGCGTGAAAAAGCTGGGCGTGCCGGTGATTTATTTCGGCACCGGGGCCACCCACCTGATGCCCGACATGGCTTCACTAGGTTCGGACGTGATGGGCGCAGACTGGCGCACGCCGCTGGACAAAGCCTGGAGCCTGTGCCAGAAGGGCCAGAGCATCCAGGGCAACCTCGACCCACTGCTGCTGCAAGCGCCTTGGCGGGAACTGAAGCACCAGACCGACCGGATTCTGGCGGAGGCCGCCGGGCGTCCGGGGCATATTTTCAACGTCGGGCACGGGATTTTGCCGGAGACGAACCCCGACACGATTCTGCGCCTGACCCAGTACGTTCACGAACAGACCCGCAAATAAAACCCATTCCACCGACTTACAGGAGCGCCATGACCACCCCAAACAATGAACACAAACCCCTCGGCATCCTCTTCATGGCCTACGGCGGCCCCGAGAACCTGGAAGAGATGCCCGGCTACCTCGCCGACATCCGCGCCGGGCGCGTCACCGGCCACGCCGTGCTGGACGAGATTTCTAACAACTACCGCCTGATTGGGGGCAAATCGCCGCTGCCCGAATTTACCCGCGCTCAGGTGGACGCCACCATGCAGGCGCTGGAGTCGACAGGCCGCCCGCTGAAAGCGTACATCGGGATGCGGCACTGGTCGCCCTGGATCGAGGACGCCGTGCGCGACATGCTGGACGACGGCATCGAGCAGGCCATCGCCATCGTGCTGGCCCCGCATTATTCGTCCATGAGCGTGGAAAAGTACCAGAAGAAAATCAAGGCCGCGCTGAAAATGAATCACGGGCACATCGATTTTGCTTTTATCAACGACTACCACACCGAACCCGGTTACATCACGGCGCTGGCTGACCGCGTGCGCGGCGGCATTGCCGAGTGGCCCGAAGGCGAACGCGACGACGTGCATGTGGTGCTCTCGGCCCACAGCCTGCCGGTGCGGATTATCAAGGAGGGCGACCCCTACGCCGACCAGCTGATGGAGTCGGCCAAGCTGGTGGCGGCCCAGGCGGGCCTGCGCGATGACCAGTGGTCATGGAGCTTCCAGTCGGCGGGCCGCAGCCCGGAGCCGTGGCTGGGGCCGCAGCTCGACGAACACCTCCGCGCTCTGGCCGAAAAAGGCGTGAAAAAGGTGGTCAGCGTGCCGGTGGGCTTCGTCTCCGACCACGTGGAAATCCTGTTCGACATCGACATTGCCGCGCAGGAAGTCGCGCAGGAGTTGGGAATGCGGCTGGTGCGCCCGCCCGCGCTGAATACCGACCCGCTGTTTATCGGGACGCTGGCGAGTGTGATTGAGCGTCAGGCGGCGGAGCTGGTGTGAGGGGAATAGTTTCTTTGGGTTTGCTGGGTGGCCCCCCCTCCCCTTGCCTGCGGCAAGGCCCTCCCCCGCAAGGGGAGAGGGTGTAAAGACCCTCCCCACCTGCGGGGGAGGGCGCTGCGAAGCAGCGGGAGGGGGGGCGTGTGACCAACTCCACCGCAACTAACCCCACTCTCCCCATCATCATCATCGGCGCGGGCCTCACCGGACTCGCCGCTGCCTGGGAGCTTCAGCAGCGCGGCATGCCGTATGTCCTGCTGGAAGCGGGCGACTACTTCGGCGGCAAGGTGCAATCCGAGCAGACCGACGACGGCTTTCTGGTGGAAAAGGCCGCCGACGCCTTCATCCTGGGCAAGCCCTGGGCGCTGGAACTGGCCTACGAGGTTGGCCTGGAACCCGAAATCATCCACCCGCGCGAGGACACCAAAAAGCTGTATTTCCTGCGCGGTGGGCAACTGCTGGACTTTCCGCAGAACCTGAAAATGTTCGTGCCCCTGGACGACCAGTGCTTTCTGCAAAGCGGCGTCCTCTCGCCCGAAGGTTTGCAGCGGATGCTGGACGAGCAGCACATTCCGCCTAAACCGCCCACCGACGAGGATGAGTCGCTGGCCGACTTCATCACCCGGCGCTTTGGCGCGGAGGCCATGAACTTTATCGTGCCGCTGGCCGCCGGGATTTACGTCGCCAACCCGCACGAGCTGAGCATGAAAGCGGCGTTTCCGCAATTTCTGGCGCTGGAACAGAAATACGGCAGCGTCATCAAGGGTAGCCGCGCCACGCCCCGCGCCCAGGGGCCGATTTTCGGGTCGTTCAAGGGGGGGATGAGTGCGCTGGCGAACGCGGTAGCCGCCAAGCTGACCGGGGATGTACGCCTACATACCCCCGTGCTGCAAGTTCACCCCGATGAAGTCACGATTGCTGGTAGCGAGAAAATCGTAGGCAGCGGTGTCATCCTCACCACGCCCGCCTGGTACGCTGCGCCGATGCTGCGCCAGAGTTTTCCGGAGGCTTCGGCGCTGGTGGGCGAACTGAAGGCCAACGGCTCGGTGGCGGTCATCCTGGCCTACCGCGCTGACCAGTTTCCCCGCGACATGCACCTGCACGGCCTGCAAGTCGCCGCCGACGAGGGCATTCACATGAAGGCCATCACCGTCCACTCGGCGAAGCTGCACGGACGCGCCCCCGACGACCATGTGCTGCTGCGGGTCTTTTTCAAGGATTTGGAGCCGCAAAAAGCCTACGCCGAGGCGGTTCATGAAGTCGCCCGGCTGTTCGGCGCACAGGGCGAACCCCTCTGGCACGCCTACGCCGACTGGCGCGGCAAGAATCCGGCGTATCAGGTGGGGCATCTGGAGCATCTGGCCCGCATCCGCGCCGCGCTGCCGCCAAATGTGCAGGTGGCGGGCGCGAGTTATACGGGCGTCGGTATCCCCGATTGCGTGAATGCCGGGCGTACAGCGGCGCGGGAAGTGGCCGCGGCTGTTCAAGTTCAAGCCCCAGCCTGAGAGCGTGTTTATAAAGTTTTCTCCACAAAACACACCTAATTAGTATTTCGTTGTCTAGGGCGTTAAAGTTTGCCCGGTCGCCCCCTCACCCCTCGCTACGCGAGGCCCTCTCCCACAAGGGGCGAGGGTCAGAAAACCGCGTCTGCATCGCAACTTAAAAAAACTTCCTGACCCTTTATAAACACGCTCTGAGCGTTCCCCATCTCCGGCACACCTTGCGCGTCACCGCACAGGGCCACCAGGGCCGTCGGGCGCGGAGCGCACGGGCCTGGGAACCGTGCCCGGACGTTTCGTGTCCAAAGCCCCGCCGGGCGCAACTTCCAGGTTTGCCAGTCGCCCGGAGCAGCCTCCACCTCCTCAGCGGACTTGCAAAGCTCAGCAGGAGAGCGTTACTCCCCCTGCCCAGCCGGTTAGGGGGCTGGGAGGTGGGGATACGCCCCCTCATTTACACATCCCCCACGCCCCCAACCACCCCCGCATTACACTCTGAGCAATGACCGAACCTCTGACCTTCCCCCGTGGTTTCCAGGCCGCTGCCATGGCCGCCCAGCTCAAGCCCAGCGGCAAGACCGACCTGAGCTGCGTCATCAGCGAAACGGACTGCGCCTGGGCTTTTGCCGGAACCCGCAGCACCACCGCCGCCGCCAGCGTGCTCCGCAACCGCGAACTGTACGCGGGGGGCGGCCCGGTACGGGGGCTGGTCGTCAATGCCGGAATTGCCAACGCCGCCACCGGTCAGCGGGGCGCACGCGACAACGCGGATATGGCCGACGCGCTGGGCAGCGTCATGAATATTGACGAGCAGACCGTCCTGACCGCCAGCACCGGCATCATCGGCCACCTGCTGCCCATGGACAGGGTGCTGAGCGGCGTCGAACATCTGCCCGAGGAACTTCAGCGCGAGGTGTTGCCCTTCGCCACGGCCATCATGACCACCGATACCACGCCCAAGACCGCGCACGCCACGCTGAAAAACGGCGCGAACATCGTGGGCACGGCCAAGGGCAGCGGCATGATTCACCCGGACATGGCGACCATGTTCGCCTTCGCGTTCTCGGACGCCCAGGTAGACCAGGCAGCGCTGCGGGAAGCTTTTCCGGCAATCGTGGCCCGCACCTTCAACGCGGTCACGGTGGACGGCGACACCAGCACCAGCGATATGACCGCCGTATTTGCCAACGGGCTGGCTGGGGCCACCGATCAGGCCGAGTTTCTGGCGGCGCTCGAAGGCGTCATGCGCGACCTCGCCCGCCAGATCGCTGCCGACGGTGAGGGAGCGACCAAACTGCTGACCGTCAAAGTCACCGGGGCCGCCAGTGAACACGAAGCCCTGAGCGCCGCCCGCACCTGCTGCGTCAGCCCGCTGCTCAAAAGTGCCGTCCACGGCTCCGACCCCAACTGGGGCCGCGTGATTATGGCCGTGGGCCGCAGCGGAGCACAGGTGGATGTCGAGAAGTTGCAGGTGAGTGTGCAGGGCGTGCCCGTGTTTACTGGCAAACCACTGAATTACGACGCCGCCGCCGTCAGCGCCAGCATGAAAGCTGCTGGGGAAGTCATTTTCGACATTGATCTGGGCGTAGGCCAGGACAAAGGCGAGGCGTGGGGCTGCGACCTGAGCGCCGAATACGTGAGCATCAACGCGGATTACACGACCTGATACGGACTGCCGTTTGTTTCGTGGACAACTCAGGATAGAACTGGCCTGTCCACTTCACGTCCGCAATCCGTTTTGTTCCCACTCGCTTTAGGCCATATGAAGTTCCGCCGTCTGCCCGGTACTTTCCGGCGCACGGGCAGGGCCGTTCCTGAGCTTCCCCTCATGAAAAATGAGAGGAAAAGGGTCATACTAGGAAAGTTGCGCGTAAAGGCGCACTACTTCCCCATATTGATTATTAACTCTGATTTTTTCTTTCTGCGACAGGGGCAACTGGCTGTATCTGGCCGTTCCTGACGTGGTGTCCCCCGGAGGATAGCGCATGTTTAACCCCCCCACCCTCGAAGACCTCCAAGAAACCCGCCGCGCCAACGAAAAGCTGGTGCTCAAGGCGCTGGAAAGCAAGCCCGAATGGGTCGAAACCGAACTCGCCAAGACGACCGGTCTGGCCCTTTCGCACCTGCGGGCGGCCCTCGCCAGCCTGCTCGATCAGGGCCGGGTGCGCCGCCTGCCCGGCACCGGCACCCGCGCCGTGTACGGCATGGCCGACCCCGGTCTGGCCGACGTGCCCGCCACCCCGCTGACCGCCGACGCCCTGCGCGTGCGCGATTACCTCGAAGGCCGCGCCGACAGCGCCCTATACATGAGCGACCAACTCCGCATGACCCGTGAAGACGTGATGGCCGCCCTGAGCCTGCTCAACGCGCACGGCCAGATCACCTGCACCTTCGTGGGCAGCCTGGTCATCTTCCGGCTCAAGGAAACGCAGGCGCTGGGCCAGGAACAGCCCGCCGACAAGGACAAGGATAAAGACAAAGAGAAGGAAAAGGCCTCCAGTAAGAAGAAAGTGGCCGTCAGCGCCTGAGCGACGCCCTACAACAAAACCGCACTCTCCTTAGGGAAGGTGCGGTTTTTTCTTTGGCAACAGGTGGCCAGCAAACAACCCAGAAAACAACTCTGTGCTCTGAATACGGCGGCGTTCACAGCGAACCTTTAGCATACGGGCCGATGAAGCTCTCGGTTCTAGGCAGCACAGGCAGTATCGGCACGCAGGCGCTGGACGTGGCGCGGGAGCGCAGCTATGACGTGGTGGCGCTGGCCGCCGGGCGCAATCTGGACTTGCTGCGGCAGCAGGTGCAGGAGTTCAGACCCCAACTGGTCAGCGTGGATGCCAGCGTGTACGCCGAGGCCAAAGCCCTTCTGCCGGATGTGCAGCTGATCTGCGACCCCTCGGAGGCCGCCGCACACCCCGCCGACGTGGTCGTAAACGCCATGTCGGGCCTGATCGGGCTGGCCCCCACCCGCGCGGCGCTGGAGCATGGGCAGGCGGTAGCGCTGGCGACCAAGGAAGCGATGGTGACGGCCTCGCACCTGATGTGGGAAGCGGCGGCGGTGGGCGGCGGCCGGGTGGTGCCGGTGGACTCCGAGCATACGGGCGTGTACCAGTGTCTGACCGGGGAACACATGGCCGACGTGGCGGAAGTCATTCTGACTGCTTCGGGCGGCCCCTTCGGCGACGGACCGGACGACCTGAGCGGCGTGACGCCGGAGCAGGCGCTAAGGCACCCTTCGTGGAACATGGGGCCGAAAGTGACCATCGACAGCGCCAGCCTCATGAACAAGGGGCTGGAAGTCATGGAATGCGCCAGCCTGTACGGCCTGCCGCTGTCTCAGGTGGGCGTGGTGGTGCATCCGCAGAGCATCGTGCACGCGGCGGTCAGGTTCCACGACGGCAGCCTGAAGGCGCAGTTTGGCCCCGCCGACATGCGCCTGCCGATTGCCTACGCCATAGATGCCGCCCCGACCGGCATGCAGCGCCCCGGCGACGTACGCGGAGCTAAACGAGGGCCGGAGGTCGCCGGGCACTTGGGCTGGCCGCTGCTGGGCACCTGGGAATTTCGTGCACCTGACCTCCAGCGTTTTCCGTGTCTGGCGCTGGCATACCGGGCGGGCGAGGCGGGCGGGCTGCTGCCCGTGGCCCTGAACGCCGCCGACGAAATCGCGGTGGAGGCTTTCCTGGGCGGCAGAATCGGCTTTCTGGACATCCCCCGACTGCTGGAACGGGTGCTGGACGAAACCCCGGCGGGCCAGCTGACCTGGGACACTCTGGCGCAGACCGACGCCTGGGCCAGAGCCAGAGCGACCGAACTGAGCAGTTCACTCAACGGGGGCCGCACATGACCTTTATCCAGGGGCTGACCGCCTCGTTGACGCCACTGGGACTGCTCTGGACGGTGCTTATCCTGGGCGCAGCCACCTTCCTGCACGAACTGGCGCACTACACGCTGGCGCGGATGCAGGGCGTGGCGGTGGGGTCGTTCAGCGTGGGCATGGGGCCGGTGCTGCTGCGTAAACACTGGCACGGCACCGAGTGGCGCATCTCGGCGCTGCCCATCGGCGGTTACGTGGAAATCGACGGCATGGCCCCGGTAGAAGGGCTGGATGGCACCCTGCGTTCGCCCACGCACGGCTACGCGGGGCTGCGGCTGCCCGGCAAGGTCGCGGTCATCCTGGCCGGGCCACTGATGAACCTCGTGCTGGCACTGGGCCTCATGACGGCGCTGTTCAGCTCGCAGGGAATGCCGACCCCCGACCGCGCCCGCATCGAAAAGGTGGTCGAGCACTCGCAGGCCCAGAAAATCGGCCTGCACTCCGGCGACATAATTACGGGCATCGACGGGCGAAAGCTGCCAGACACCCTCAAAATAAACGGCCAGGAAGTCGCGGGATGGGAGGGCGTGCGCGAGGTGCTGGGGCACGCCGGGCCGCACCGATTTACGGTCGAGCGCCAGGGCGTCAGCAAGGAAGTGGCCTTCGACTGGACCCCGAACCTGAACGGCAAAAAGCAGTTGCTGGGCATCCAGTACGGCCCCGACGTGCAGCCCGTCAGCGTGCCCGCCGCACTGAACCTGTCGGTCAAGACCACCGTCAACGCCGTGCCGCAGGTGCTCAAGGCGTTCGGCAACCTGTTCGGGCGCTTCCTGACGCTGAATCTGTCGCAGGACCAGAGCGTCAGCGGCCCCATCGGCACCGCCGAGATCGTCAGCCGAGCCGCCGCGCTCAGCCCCTGG
The DNA here is from genome assembly GCA_018260275.1 of Deinococcus sp. Lineage (GTDB taxonomy): Bacteria > Deinococcota > Deinococci > Deinococcales > Deinococcaceae > Deinococcus. The sequence continues at coordinate 340 of JAGLBK010000076.1, read as the reverse complement.
GCACTGGTGCAGGTGGCGATCATGCTCAACCTGTCGCTGGCCTTTTTCAACCTGATTCCCATTCCGGGGCTGGACGGCGGGCGCATCCTGCTGGCCTTCATCGGGGCCATCAAAGGCAGCCCACTGACCTTCAGCCAGGAGCAGGCGATCAACTTCGCGGGCTTCGCCTTCGTGATGCTGCTGACCGTGTTCGTGGTGCTGCGCGACGTGAGCCGCTTCTTCTGAGCCACTTTGTCTGAACGCTGGGCGGGCGGCCAGCCCTGGGGCAAATGCGCGGCGCGTCCTATTGTTCGCATAGACCCGGCGGGATGATGGGGCGATGCAGCGCCCTCAGTACCCT
>JAGLBK010000075.1 GCA_018260275.1 Deinococcus sp. | reverse complement strand
AGACGTGATGCTCTTCAGATACTGCTCCTGTTCTGAACTCAATTCCACAGCGAACTGAATTTGGCGTCCCATAGTTTGGATATTATAAATTATAGAACGCTGTACTAGAGCAGTTTGCATAAAAAGGCCACGCTGTTTGCAGCTTTTTATGCCGAGCGGGCGGGCAGGCCCCTTCATGGGTGCCGTTTTGCCCAAGACAGCGAGTGACTTTTGACGAGTAGCTGGAATGATGGAGCGACCAAGCCCCTTCATGGGTGCTGTTCTGGTCAAGAAGCCGTTTGGGGGGCAGTTCCACAAATGGCGTAATTATGAAAGCTGCTCTAAACCGTCAGTCCAGCGATAAAGCGCTGCATCGCTCCGAAGGTCGCCTCCGCCGCTTCCTTGTGCGGGGTGTGGGCACAGTCGGGCAGCATCACTTTCTCGGCCCCGGCCCCCGCCTGCGACACGATGGCGTCCACCTGCTTCACGCTGCCGTACTGGTCCTGTTCGCCCTGCATGACCAGCAGCGGCACCCGGATGCGCGGCAGGTACTCTTCCAGGTTCCAGTTCCAGAAGTCGTCGCTGAGCCACACGTCGTTCCAGCCCCGGAAAGCGTTGTCCACGTGCTTGTGGTAGCGGCCCAGCTTGTCACGCAGGTCGGTGGTTCCGTAGGCGACTCTGGCCTGCTGGATCGAGTCGTGGCTGATCTGCTCGTTGAAGACGTGCGCCGCTTCGGTGATCACACCGAGCAACCCCGGCTGAGGCGCACCCCCAGCGCTGATCAGCGCGATGCTGCCGCCGTCGGAATGCCCGATCAGAATATGGCGGCCAATGCCCAGGTGCCGCAGCAGTTCGGGCAGTACTACCAGGCCCTCATGGTGCATGTAGCGGGTCGGGCGCGGCAGCGTGACCGGGTCGCTCTGACCGTACCCGGCGCGGCTGTAGACCAGCGCGGCGCAGCCGGTCACGGCGGCCAGTTGCTGCGGAAAGTCGCGCCACTGTCCCACACTGCCCAGCCCCTCATGCAAAAAGACCAGGGTGGGGGAATCGGGGGCCGCGCCCGCGTACTGAACGACTTCCAGCACCTTGCCGTCAATGACTGGAAACGACGCCTCAGGCTTGCTTGACAGGGACATGAGTCAAGAGTAACATTTACATACCCGTGAGTATGTAATTTGACGAGTTTCGCCCTTCCGGCAACTCACCACCCGAGCACTTCTGTTCTTCGGACTGGCAACATACCCACAGGTATGCTCATACATCCCCGCTCCGTCACCCTGCCTCCCACACTGTTCCCTCAAACCCGGCACACTAGGACCCATGGCCCGTAACCCTGAAACCACCATCTCCGACCTGCTCGACGCCGCTGCCCGGCTGTTCGTGTCGCGCCCCTACGACGATCTGAAGCTCAGCGACATCGCCGAGGCGTGCGGCGTGACCAAGGGGGCGATCTACCACCATTTCAGCAGCAAGGAGGACGTGTTTCTCTCGATGATGGCCCGCAAGCTCGCGGCGCTGGGCGAGCTTCTGCGCCCGGCCCTGGGCTACCGGGGCACCGCGCGTGACCGCCTGAGCCGCCTGACTTTTCTGTACCTCAGCCTGCCTGCAGAAGATCAACGGGTCATGCAACTGGTGCGGCGCGACAGCCAGCGCTTTCAGGGCGAGGCCCGCACCCGGTTGATCCGGCAGTATCAGGCGGCGCTGCCTGACCAGATCGAGCAGATTATGCAGAGTGGGATGGACGCGGGCGAGATCATCCCCGGCGACGCGCAGCTGCTGGCCCGGCTGTACGCGGCGCACGTCGAAATCTACCTGTCGGACTCTGCCCGCAGGCACTTCAGCGACGCGGCGCAGATGGCGTGGTACGTCACCGACCTCTTTCTCAGGGGCGCGGCCACCCGCGACTGCCAGGACTGCGCCCCCACCACCCTGCCCCGGCGCGAAGTCGCCCTGAGTTAGACGCCGCGCTGACCACCACGCCGAGTAAGAAGACAGTCTTCCATCTATTCCGGATTCATACGCCCAGCAGGGCGGCCAAACGTAAAGGAGTTCCCATGACCCAGACAGCACCAGACCAATCCACGACCAGCGACCTGACCCATATGCTCATCGGCGGCGAGAAAGTCCCCAGCAGCACTGGCGCCACCTACGAGGTCAAGAACCCCGCCAACGGTCAACTGGTGGCGACGGTGGCCCGTGGCACGACCGACGACGTGAATAAGGCCGTGGCCGCCGCCAAAGCCGTGCAGAAGCAGTGGGCCGAAACGCCCGCCGAGGACCGCGCCGCGCTGCTGTTCAAGGGCATCGCGCTGCTGGAGCAGAACAAGAAGGAGATCGCCAGGATTCTGTCTCAGGAGCAGGGCAAACCCCTGTTCGAGGCGGCGGGCGAAGTGCATCACATGCTGCACGGCCTGACCTTCTACGCGGGCCTCGCCAGCAAGATTCGCGGCTCGCAGGTGCCGGTGCCCCCCGCGATGGGCAAGCACAGCTACGGCATGATCGTGCGCCGCCCAGTGGGCATCAGCGTGGGCATTACCCCCTGGAACTTTCCGCTGACGCTGATGGGCACCAAAGTCGGCCCGGCCCTCATCGCGGGCTGCCCGATCATCATCAAGCCCGCGCAGACCACGCCGCTGAGCACCCTGAAGGTCATCGAACTGCTCAACGAGGCCGGACTGCCCGCGGGCGTGCTGCAATGCGTGACCGGCTTCGGCAGCGAACTGGGCGACACCCTGACCGGGCACCCCGACGTGCGCCGTGTGGCCCTGACCGGCAGCACCGGCGTGGGCAAGCGCGTGCAGCAGGTCGCCGGACAGAGCTTCAAGCGCGTGACGCTGGAACTCGGCGGCAGCGACGGCATGATCGTGTGCCCCGACGCCAACCTCAAGGCGGCCGTCAACGGCGCGATGGTGGGCCGCTTCTGGAACGCCGGGCAGGCCTGCCTCGCGGTCAAGCGCCTGTACGTGCATGAGGACGTGTACGACGACTTCATGTCGCAGCTGAAAGACAAGGTCAGCCGCTACGAACTGGGCGACCCCAACACGGTCCCCGAGAAGCCCAAAGTCCGCATGGGGCCGCTGCACGCCGAATTCCAGCGCAAAGAAATCGAAGACCAGCTGGCCGACGCCGTCGCCAAGGGCGCGAAAGTCGTGCTGGGCGGTAAGCGTCCTGAGGGGCTGGATCAGGGCTTCTTCTTCGAGCCGACCATCGTCGAGAACGTCAGCGAGGACAGCAAGCTGGTCACCGAAGAAGTCTTCGGACCAGTGTTGCCGGTATTCAAGTACAAGGACCTTGACGAGGCGATTGCGAAGGTCAACGCCAGCGAGTGGGGCCTGGGCAGCAGCATCTGGACGAACAATATGATCTGGGCCAACAAGGCCGTGCGCGAAATCGACGCGGGCGTGACCTGGGTCAACATGATTCACTACGGCTACGACGAACTGCCCTTCGGCGGCGTCAAGGCCAGCGGCATCGGGCGCGAACACGGCCCCGAGGCAGTGGACTTCTATCTCGAAGACAAAGGTGTGGTCTTCGGCGGGCTGGAGGGTTAAGCCATGGGCGTCAACTCTACCCAGGACGGCAAAATCGGCACGATTACGCTCGATAACCCCCCCGCCAACAGCTACGACATCGCCTTCATGCGCGAACTCGACGCCGCGATCGTGGCCGCCGACCAGTCGGACGCCCGCGTGATCGTTCTGAAAAGCGCCAGCGAGAAGTTCTTCAGCGCCGGGGCCGACGTGAAGGTGTTCGCGGCCAGCACCACGCAGCAGAACATGGACATGATCCGCACGGCGCACACGGCCCTGGAAAAGATCGCCAAGAGCGACAAGATCTTTATCGCGGCCATCAACGGTCACGCGCTGGGCGGCGGGCTGGAAATGGCGCTGGCGTGCGACCTGCGCGTCGCCAAGGAAGGCAAATACCTGCTGGGCCTGCCCGAAGCCAGCCTGGGCGTGCTGCCCGGCAACGGCGGCACCCAGCGCCTTCCGCGCCTGATCGGGCTGAACCGGGCGCTGGAAATGATGGTCTTCGCCGAGCGCGTCGGCCCCGACGAGGCACTGAAACTGGGCATCGTCAACAAGGTCTTTGCCGCTGAAACCTTCGAGCAGGACGTGCAGGCCTACGCAGAGAAGCTGGCCGACGGGGCCAGCCTGGCTATCGGGGCGATCAAACGCGCCGCCTATGACGGGTTCACCATGCCGCTGAGCGAGGGCATGGCCCACGAGCGCCAGCTGATCGAACCGCTCTACGACACTGCCGACGCCAAGGAAGGCTTCGCGGCGTTCGGTGAAAAACGCGCCCCCAACTATCAGGGGAAATAACCCCGGAAAGTCTCCCGCCCGGCGGGAAAGGAGTTTCACCATGACCCAGCAGCACGATTTCACGCCCCACCGCACCATCGCCCCGCTGACTGAAGCGGAAGTCCGTGAGCGCCTCGGCCACAAGCAGATGATCGAGAACATCGGCCAGATGGACCAGACCTATCTGGACGGCATCAAGCGCATTCTGACCGTCAGCGCCGACACCGAACTGCTCTCGGCCCCCGCGTACTACCGCGCCGCGCAGGACGCCCCGAGCACCAACGCCTACCTGTCGGCCATGAGCATCATTCAGGACGAGATGGCGCACGCGCACATCGCCTACCGCATGCTCGAAGACCTGGGCGTGGACAAGCAGAAGCTGGTCTACGAGCGCCGCCCCGAGGACTTCAAGTACCCCTACGCCTTCGACGTGCCGCTGGACAACTGGACCGAATTGGCCGTCGCCAACGCGCTGTACGACCGCGCCGGGTACACCCTGCTCAGCGACATCTTCAAGCACACCACCTACGGCCCCTGGCACCGCGCCCTGGTCAAGGTGGACAAGGAAGAGCAGTTCCACCTGCGCCACGGCGAAAACTGGATGAAGCGCATCAACAAGGAGCCGGGCGGCCACGCCAAGCTGCAAAAGGCCATCGACTGGATGTTCCCGCTGACGGTCGAGTGGTTCGGCCTGCCCGACAGCCACAAGCGCCACAACATTCAGATCGAGTACGGCTTCAAGGGCTACTCCAACGACGAACTGCGCCAGATCTGGCTGAGCACTGCCGTGCCGTTCCTCAAGAGCCTGGAACTCGACGTGCCCGCCTACTGGGACGAGCAGCAGCAGAAATACATCCTGACCTTCCCCTTCCCCAGCGAATTTGACGTTTCGACCAAGACCTGGATCTACGAGGACAAGCCCATCGGCTGGGACCAGGTCATGGCCCGCTGGAAGGCCCGCGGCGCGATGAACGAGAGCTACGTGCGTGAAATTCAGCGCGGCTACAAGGACCTTTACGGCGCGCAGGACACCGGCATCGGTGAACGCCGCTGGGCCGACATCATCAACTGAGTGCCCGGAACGACTGCTTAGAGCCTTGAGCAGAATGATAGTTCGCCCCGTTCACCCCCCTCCCGTTGCTTCGCAACGCCCTCTCCTCCGGAGCTTTTTAAGTCCCCCGCAAGGGGGGAGAGGGTCAAAAGAGGAACATCTTAATGCAATCTGCTCTAAGCCCTGACTAGACACTAAAACGAGAATCCAGCAAGAGGAGCCGCCCACATGGACTTTACCGGAATCACCCCCCTGCCGATAGCGATGCCGCCCCAGAAAAAGGGCAATGGCAAGACGCTCGACGAAATCGCCGCTCACGCCACGCCCACCGAGCGCCGCCTCTGGGAAGCGCTGACCGAGGTGATGGACCCTGAGTATCCCATCAGCGTGGTCGACATGGGTCTGATCTACGGAGTGCATGAGCAGGGCGGGCAGGTGCGGGTAGACCTGACCTTTACCAGCATGGGCTGCCCCTGCATGGAATACATCATCAGCGACATCCGCGAGCGCCTGGAAGCCGAAAGCGGCGTGCAGGGCGTGAAGATCGAGGTGGTCTGGGTGCCCGCCTGGACCCGCCAGCGCCTGACCGCCGAGGGACGCGCCCAGCTCGCCGCGTGGGGTGTCGGAACAGGAGAAGTGCTATGACCCAGAGCCCTGCCTCAATCAGTCCGGAAGCAGCGACCACCCAGCCCATGCCTGAACGCGTGGCCCCGCCCGCCCCGACCCGGACCGCCGAGGGCGACATCTACGAGGTGTTCTCGCGCTTCCGTGAAGACGAGATTCACCACATTGGCAGCGTCGTGGCGCTCAACGACGACCTGGCGCAGATGTACGCCGGAGAGCTGTACGACGAGTGGCGCTGGGCCGAAATGCGGATCATCCGCCGCGACCAGCTGATCGACATCATTCCCGTCAAGTAAACGCGCCCTTACCCCGCGAGCTGCCCGCAGAACGCCGGGGAGCGGGGTTTTTATAGCCATTTTCAGGGCTTTTGAACGGCTACACCCGTAAAGGAGATTCAGACATGACGAAATATCAGGTGTACGGACGCAAGGAATACAGCGAACCGCTGGTCCTGCTCGCGCCGCTGGAAGTGCAAAGCGGCGCGGAGCTGAAGGAAACGGCGCTGAAGCAGTACGGCAACGATTGGATCGAACTCGTCGCGGCGAAGGAAGAAGACGTCGTCGAAGTGGCGCTGAAAAGGTGAGTGACATGACCCAGACCGGAACGAGCACGACTGAAACGGCCCCGAATGCAGCGACTCCCAACGCAGCGGCCAAAGCGGGCACGACCTACAAGTACAACACGGTTCAGGATTTGCCGGGGCAGGAGCGCGGTGAACTGTTCCAGCTGCTGCTGGCGCTGACCGACACCAAGCAGCGCCTGGGCTTTCAGGACTCGCACTGGGTCACCGGCACGCCCGCCCTGGAAGGAGCCGTGGGCGCAGCGGCGCTGGCGCAGGATGAACTGGGCCACGCCCGCACGCTGTACACGCTGCTGCGCACCTTTCCCGAAGCGCCCGAATCGCTCAGTGAGGAAAACGACCTCAAATCGACCCGCGTGCGCGTGCATCCGGCGGCGCTCGACGAGAAGTGGGACACCTGGCTCAAACTGATCGCCATGAGCGTGACCCTGGACGCCGCGCTGCAACAGGTGTTCGACCTGCTGAAGGGCAGCAGCTTCGGGCCGCTGGCGGGGATCGCCACCAAGATCGCGCAGGAAGAAAAGTTCCACCGCGTGTACGGCGAAACCTGGCTGACCCGCCTGGCCGAACACGACGACGCCACCAGGCAGAAGATGCAAAAGGAAATCGACTGGGCCTACCCCATTGCCGAGAGCTGGCTGGGCCACGGGCAGAGCGGGCTGGTTGCCGAGGGCATCGTGACGGGCCAGATCGCCGACCTCAAGGCGCCGTGGCGCACCAATCTGAGCAAGGTGCTCGATAAAGCCGGGCTGAAGCTGCCCGCCGAACGCAGCGACTGGAGCAGCTGGAACGCCGACAAGCGCGAAGTCGCCAGCGCGTAAGGCCCATGACTGCGCCCGACGAACCGACGCGCCAGAAGCTCGTTGCCTGCGTGTTCTGCAACAGCACCGACACCGAGGAATTCAGCCTCTACGGGCAGACCCTGATGGGCAGCCAGTACTACTGCAACCACTGCCGCTCGGTCTTTGAAGTGATCCGCTTCGAGGACGAGCCGGACACCGACACCAACTCACAGGATGGTCACCGCGCATGAGCAAACCCACCCCCAAAACCTACAAAGCCCTGCTGTACGAACTCGATGAGCGCGGCGTCGCCACCGTCACCATGAACCGCCCCGAGCACCTCAACAGCGTGAACATGGACATGCGCCGGGACTTCGTCGAAGTGATGGACGAACTGATGTTCAACAACGACATTCGCGTGGTGATCTTCACCGGGGCTGGAGCCGGGTTCTCAGGCGGCGGCGACATGGGCCACTTCGAGCACGACTGGATTACCCCGCAGTTCCGCGCCAACAGCCGCCTGCTGACCCGCTTCTTCGACGACGTGGAGGCGCTGGAAAAACCGGTCATCACGGCGATCAACGGCAACTGCACCGGCGCGGGCTTTGAACTCGCACTGGCCGCCGACATCCGTATCGCGTCCGAAACGGCCAAGATCGGCTTCCGCGAGAACTTCATTTCACTGATTCCGGGGGTCGGCGGCACCACCCGGCTGGTGCGCGAAATCGGCCCCGCCCGCGCCAAGGAAATGATCTGGACGGGCAACATGTACACGGCGCAGGAAGTCTACGAGATGGGCTTTCTGAACAGGGTCGTGCCCCACGAAAAACTGATGGAAACCGCCCACGAGTACGCCGACCTGCTGCTCAAGCGGGCGCCGCAGTCGCTGGGCCTCGCCAAGAAGCTGATCAACAACATTCCCAACATGGATCAGTCGGCGGCCATCGCCGTGGAGGGCCTCGCTCAGAGCATCCTGCTCAAGACCGAGGATCACAAGGAAGGCGTGCAGGCGTTCCGCGAGAAGCGGCGGCCGACGTTTAAAGGGAAGTGATTCCGGTTGACCGGTTACGCAGTAACAGGGCAACCCGACTGGAAGGAGCAGGAACAGGAATGACGGTTTGGAGCGGAGGCACCGCAGCGCAGCGCAGGGGACGGAGCGGAACAACCGGAATCCAGGAGGGAACGCGGTGGCCCTGATCATTCCCCTGGGTGGCAAGACGCCGAAGATCGGCCAGGACGTGTTTCTGGCCCCCACCGCCGTCCTCATCGGTGATGTGGAGGTCGGAGACGGCACCTCGGTCTGGTTCGGCTGCGTGCTGCGCGGGGATTTCGGGGCCATCCGGGTGGGCAGGAACTGCACCTTGCAGGACAATGCCGTGATTCACAGCGCCGAGGACGCCGACACCGTGCTGGGCGACCAGGTAACCCTGGGCCACGGCGCGGTCATCGAGGGCTGCACCATCGGCGATCAGACGCTCATCGGCATCGGCGCGGCGGTGCTGCCCTACTCGGAGATCGGCACGGGGTCGCTGATCGCGGCGGGCAGCGTGGTGCTGGAAAAGAGCCGGGTGCCCGACCATGTGCTGGTGACCGGCACACCCGGCAAGGTCAAGGGGCCGCTCGAAGGCCGCGCCCGCGACTGGACCGGCTTTGCCCCGCGCGACTACCTGAAGATGCAGGCCCGCTACCGCGCCGAGGGCATCGACCACCTGAAACCAGACCCGCCGCTTTCCTGACGCCTGGAAGCGGCGTTTTTTGGAAGTGATGTTTTTGAGAACCGGTGCGACAGGAAGCAGTGCGACAGAAGTAAGCAACACGAGTAAAAAGGAGGAGGGATGCCAGGAGGACACGAGGTCACGAATACGCCCCATCCGGCGCTGCATGCGGCGGACGCCAGCGGCGTATACAACGCCAGCGAGGTGCTGTACCACAATCTGGACGCCGGGCGCGGCGACAAGGTGGCGGTGTACTGCGAACACGACACCTACACCTACAACAAGCTGACCGATCTGGCGAGCCGCATGGGCAACACGCTGCTGAAACTGGGCCTGAAACCCGGCGACCGCGTGCTGATGATCATGAACGACACGGCTTCGTTTCCGGCGGTGTTCTTCGGGGCGATCCGGGCGGGGATGGTGCCCATTCCGGTCAATACCTCGCTGCCCGCCGACAATTTCGAGTATTTCCTGAAAGACAGCAGCGCCCGCGCCGTGGTGGTCAGTGCCGACCTCTACAAGAAGGTGCAGGGCATCGTCGGCAACGTGCCGGAGCTGAAGCACGTGCTGGTCAGCGGCCAGTTTCACCACGACCTGCCCGAGGAGGAGCGCCCCAGCCTCGAAGGCACCCAGAACCTCGAATGGCTGGCCTCGCAGGCGTCGCCCAACCTGAGCGCCTACCCGTCGCAGGAAGGCGACATGGCCTTCTGGCTGTACTCCAGCGGCAGCACCGGCTTTCCGAAGGGCGTGGTTCACAGCCACAAGGACATCCGCTACACCACCGAGAACTATGCCAGGGGAGTGCTGGGCATCACCGAGGACGACCTGTGCTTCACGGCCTCCAAACTGTTCCACGCCTACGGGCTGGGCAACGGCGTGACCTTTCCCTTCAGCGTAGGGGCCGCCACCGTCTACCTGCCGGGCCGCCCGACCGTCGCCGACGTGTTCGGCACCATCGACCGCTTTCAGCCCACGCTGTTTTTCGGCGCGCCTACGCTGTACGCCATGCTGCTGACCAGCGAACAGCACCACAGTCTGGGACGGGTACGCTACTGCGCCTCCGCCGCCGAGGCCCTGCCGCCCGAGATCTACAAGCGCTGGAAGGAGCGCTTCGGGGTGGATATTCTCGATGGCATCGGCAGCACCGAGATGCTGCACATCTTTCTGAGCAACCAGCCCGGCCACATTCGCCCCGGCAGCAGCGGCCTGCCCGTGCCTGGCTACGAGGCCCGCATCGAGGACGAGGACGGCCACGAAGTGCCACGCGGCGAATCCGGCAACCTGCTAGTACGCGGGGGCAGTTCGGCCAGCGAATACTGGAACCGCCCCGACAAGACCGCCCACACCATGCGCGGAGGCGGCTGGATGTTCACCGGCGACCGCTACCACCAGGACGAGGACGGCTACTTCTGGTACGAGGGCCGCAGTGACGACATGTTCAAGGTGAGCGGCCAGTGGGTTTCACCGGTGGAAGTCGAAAACGTGCTGATGGAGCACCCCAGTATCCAGGAGTGCGCGGTGGTCATCGGCACCGACAGCGACGGCTTACAGCGCACCCACGCCTACGTGACGTTGCAGGTGGGCGCGCGCGCCAACGACCTGCTGGAAGCCGAGCTTCAGAACCACGTCAAGTCGCGCCTCGCGCCGTACAAGTACCCGCGCAGCATCTTTTTCGTGAACGAGCTGCCCAAGACCAGCACCGGCAAGATTCAGCGGTTCAAGCTGCGCGAGGGGCTGGCGTCCTGATGCGGGCGTCATAATGCAGGGACTATGAAACCGGTCTGGTTCGGCGAGGTCACGCCCGCGACGTTCAACGACACCCACGACGGCAGCCTGGCGCACAGCAGCGGCGTGGCGGTCACCGAGGTGCGCCCCGACCGCCTGCTGGCGCGGATGCCCTATTTCGGCAGCGGCAACGCCAGCCTGTCGATCATGGCCGAGTCGCTGGGCAGCATCGCCGCCGTGTACACCGTGGACCCGGCGCGGTTCACGGTGGTCGGGGTGGACATCAACCTCAGCAGCGTGGCGGTGCCCCGGCCCGGCTCGGTCATTCTGGCCGAGGTCTACCCGGTGTCGTCGGGGCAGAAGTTGCAGCTGTGGGTCATCGACCTGCGCGACGAGGCGGGCACCTTCCTGGCGACCTCGCGCATCACCACGTTGGTCGTTCCGCTGGCCGGACAGGGATAATCGGTCTATGAACCTGATTCTGGAAAAACGCCGGGGGCACCTGCTGGTGCTCAGCCTCAACCGCCCGGAAGTCCGTAACGCCATGAGCGGCCCGCTGACGGCGGCGCTGAGTGAAGCGCTGGACCGTGCCGGGGCCGACCCGGACGTGCGCGGCGTGGTCATTACGGGCGAGGGCAGCGCCTTTTGCGCCGGGCTGGACGTGGACGAACTGAAGGCCATGGCAAGCCGCTCGCACGAGCAGCATCTGGCCGATGCCACCGCGTTTACCGACATCCTGCACAAGATGTACCTGTTTCCCAAGCCCACCTTCGCGGCGGTGAACGGGCACGCCATCGGCGCGGGCGCGGGCCTCATCTGTGCCTGTGATTTTGCCGTGCAGGACGCGCGGGCCAGGGTGGGCTTCACC
>JAGLBK010000074.1 GCA_018260275.1 Deinococcus sp. | reverse complement strand
CAACGCGCCCGCCGTGCAAAATCAGGCCAGCGCCGAGTTGCGGGTAGACATTCCGGCAAATGGCAAGGTGAGCAAGAGCTTTACGGTGGTCGTAGACAACAGCTGAGTGTGTATTTCTCTGGACGCCGCTCGGATGGTCGGGCGGCGTCTTTTTTTGGCCGCGTGGCAAGATAAAGCATGACCGACCCCACTCCCCAGATCGAGTTGCGCGTGTACCCGGAGTTCAGTGAGGTTCGTACCCGCGCCCAGAGCAATGGACAGACTCTGCAAGTCACTTTTCCGCAAGGGGTCTGGGAATATGTCGTGCCGTCGTCGCTGGGGCTGCTGGACTTGCCTTATAGCGCCCTGACGCACGCCGAAGCCCCATCGTGGCTGACCGATCTGGAAGGGCAACGGGTCGGGGTACGCCTTGACACTCTCGCGCCTTTGCAAGAAGCGACGCTTGTTCGCGCAGCAGACTTGCTGGTACAGGATGAAAACGGATTTTACCGCGTGAGGGAGGATCAGCTCGTCTTTCGGCAGCCGCCGCGTGAGCGCACCCAGCACGCCGCCCACGACGTTGTTTTTCTTCTAAAAGAAGCGGGCGAAGGCACCCTGACCTACCTGACCAGGGGTTTGCAGTGGCAACCGCGCTACACGCTGGAAACCGTGCAGGGCAGCAATCACGGCAAGCTGACGGCGCTGGCGGACGTGACCAACCAGACCGAGCAGGCGCATGTGCCTGACCGCCTGGAGCTGATCGCGGGCGACGTGCAGATGGATCTGGAAGAGCCTGTACGACAGAGAGTCCATGATGGCGGGGCCCGAGGGGACTGGATGGCTGCGGGAGCTGCCGCCCCCAGGATGGAGGCAATAGCAGAACTCGAAGAACTGGCCGGACTGTACCGCTACGAGGTCAGCAACCCGCCTCCGCTCAGTGCCAGGGCGACGGTTTCGGTGGCCTTTTTGCCTGATGCCGAACTGGAGGTAGAGCGTGAAGCCCGGTTGGAAACGGCTTTCAGCTATCTCGGGTCGCAACGTGGCAACTTTGGCCGGGGCTATATGTTGACGGCCACACAAAATCTGCCCGGTGGCAAAATGACCATTCGTGAAGACGGGCGCATCGTGGGACAGCATGAATTCCACGAAACGCCTGCCGGACATCCCATTCGTTTTACGCTGGGCCGCGACCCGGACATGACCTTTACCCGTACCCTGCGCCAGATCGGGATCGAGCGTAACCCCGAGGGCCAGGGCAAGGTAAGGCGCGTGAGCCACGAAGTCATTTTTGCTGTCAAGAACAACAAAACGCGCCCGATGTCTTTTACGATCCGCGAACGCCACTACGACCGTGTGGTGGTGCTGAAAGGCGCAGACCGCGATCTGGACAACATCGCTGTCCTGACGGCGTACCTTCAGCCGGGCGAAAGTGCAGAGCTGAGCTACACGGTGACGGTCGACCGCTAGATAATCCCGCCCCCACATCTGCCTTGACGGGCATGAAGTAGGCGTTCTGCCCCTCCCGGCGGGCAAAAGCCAGCAGCGCGGCGGCGAACTGGCGGTCGTGCTCCAGCTCCAGGCCAAAGCTGCGCGGGAAGATGTTGCTTTTCTGACCCTCTCCCCCTTGCCGGGGACTCGCTAGAGTCGCTTGCGGAGGGCCTTGCGAAAGCTTGGAGACTTGAAAAGCTGCGCAGCAGAGGGGGGGAACCGGGGCGAACTAATACCACTTTGAAAAATAGTTTGCCCAAGCGAACTTTTTTCCGAGCGGAGCGGTCAGGCCCCATACGGGTGCCGCTCTGACCAAGAAGCGAGTAAAAGAAGATACGGCTTTGAACGGAGCATAGCGGATTCGGGTGATTTTCCCGGATACGCGAAGTATAGTTCAAAGCCGTATAACATTCTGCAAAATGCTGTAATTCCCCCGAAAACCTGTTCGTGATTTTCGGTGAGCCGGACATTGAAATTGAGGAAGCAGGAGCTGACCGGATTCGCATGAAGGTCAATGGCGTGGACGTGTCTGATCCGGCCAAAGGCAAAGTTCGCGGTGATGCTGTGGACGGTATCGCCTGATGGGTCATTGACACGTACCACGATTCTGAAAGCTGCTTTGTGCGGCACGCTCACTTTCGGGGACCAATAACCCGTAGGCTCACTGAACCGCCCTCCGAATGGAAGTGAATGAACAGGCCTGGGAAAGCCTGAACAGTGGCACCAGTCAGCTGTTTGGCAGGCCCGCAACAGGAAAAATCGCTGTGAAGGTCGTCAACTATCCTGGGGATAAAGTGATGAAAGTCTTCGCGGTGAATTAAAAAAGCAGCGCCGGGCAGGGCATAGGAACACGTTGATTGGCGCGGGGTCAGCCTGCGCCATGAAATTTTTGGTGCCATTCGTAGTAGCGGGCGTTGTGCTCGGTGAACTCCAGGCAGTCGTTGCCTTCCACCTCGGCTATTCGCGCATGCAGTTGTGACGCTGGATCTGTCGCTTTGGCTGTGTTCCGCCGCACCTTGCCCCCCTGATCCACATAGACATAGCCCTGCTCATACAGAAAATCGCAGCCCAGGTAGCACATTGGAGTGACCACCTGTACATGCTCCCTTTCGCGTTGCGTACATTCACTTCGCTTCTTGATATGTGCTGTGGTGATGGCCGTTGCCGGGTACTCCTTCCCACAGATACAGCAGGAAACACTTAATCTCCCTGCCAGCATTTTAGCTCGCAGTTGCCCTTGTTCTTGCCGAAATTTTGCGAGGCGATATACGTCGCCAGCAGCGACTACTCCCTCAGTTAACATGTCCAGTTGCGCGTTGATTGCAGGGTCTGTCAGGTCAATAGCACTAGAACTTTTACCGGTTGTGTTCAGATATTCACGCACTATAGGTGCTGCATCCAGGAACTTCTGAGCGGCAGGTTGGCCCACCACCGTAATGCCCATCACCACTCCATCTTCTCTCAGACCGCCAATCTGTGCCTTCCGGATGATTTCTTCAGAAGGCGCTCCGGCCCTCAGCTTACGGCTCGTGCTGGTGTAGAGCGGCAGCGGATTACGGATGGCATACATGAACTTGTACGAAAAGTCTGGATCGACGCCTTCTTCCGGCCAGAGATGATTAGCAAGCCTGGCCGAGGTGAATGTGAGATCTACCGTGCCCACCAGGATGAAGGAGTAATCGGCATAAAAGAGGACGACATCGCCTTTCCGCATCCGCTCCCACATTTCTTTGGGCCTGCCTTGCTTTTCCTTGACTCCCCAGAGGTAAACCTGCTGGTTGCTCGGGTGGCTGAAGTGAGCCTTGGTGTTCGCATCAATGTCAGTCGCCTGCTGCAGCACATCACTTGCCAGCACAGGCCGCAGCACTGTACGGCGAAAATTAGCTTGTGCTACCGGGTCACTGCAGGGTTGCAACACCACTTGAGGCTCGGGCTGGGAGACACGTTTCTTGGGCATATGTAACCTCCGGAATTCTGCTTCCGAATTATAAGCCTAAGAGGCGTACTTAACACAATCACTAAATAGGACTCTGCTAGGATCTGTCTATGTTGGCTGTGGCTTATATCGGCTCCAATGCCAATTCCCAGCGTAATTTGGCTTACGGCCTGGAGACCAGGACCTGGGCTGCTTCAGCCGGTGTTCCTGCCCTTCCTGGCACGAGCAAGTCCCTGCTGCTCGCCAATCAGTTCCGTGGTGGCAGTGCCAGAGTGGGATGACCTGACTTCTAGCGGGGTCATGTCAACGCTGTGCTCTGCAAAACTGGGTCAATACTGTCCTAGACGCATTTATCGCTATTCTGGAGATGAGACGAAGACACGGCTTGCAGAATTGGCGTGCAGCACAGGAAATTTCAGGTCAGCACTACACCGAATGCGCCGTGACCGGTGTTTCTCTGCATTTCTGGCGTGAAAGCGTCGTTTGGCTACGCATTGAGACGGGCAGCGGAAACTTTTGTACAAAGGACGGCAGTAAAAAGCGCCGCCCGCTAGCTGGGGGCGGCGCTACTCAGAGAGGTTGGCTTCAGGAAGGTTTAGTGGTGTCGCCCAGATTCGTGACGACTTCTTCCAGTTTTTCCTGACGCTTGGCGGGGTCGGTGTCCAGGCCGTTGGAATCGACGTTGCCGTCGGCTCCCTGCATCCCCTGGTTGACCTTTTCGTTCTGGTCGATGTCACCGCTGTTGGCTGCGCGCTGGTCGTCTTGGTCGCTCATGGGTTCATTGTCCCATTTTCAGCGTGGGGACACGTAAAAACGCACTCACACTTTCTTTAGGACGTGAACCCTGCGGCACGACTTTCACTCTGATCACCCTCAACCCTGAGCCGCCGGGGCCAGCGGCACCAGCTGACGCCAGCTTTGCACCTGTCCCACCTGCACCGCCACGAAGCGTTCCAGCGCACGCCACAGCGCCGGACGCTGCCCGGCGGGCACCGGGGCCTCGATGCTGGCCCGCACGGTACGCCGCACCACCCCGCGCAAGAAATCCAGCGCCTCGGGCGGGTAGGCTGGCAGGGCCGCGCAGTCGCCGCACAGCAGTTGCCCGCCCAGCGGGTCGGGATGCGCCGGGTCGGGGGCGCCGCAGCGGGCGCAGCGGGCGGTCTGCGGCATCACTCCGGCCAGCCCCAGCAGCTTGTAACTCATGACCAGGGCCACCCATTCGGCGTCGGTCTGGTGGGCCACCCCGCGCAGGGCCGCCGCGAACAGCTCGAAGGCCTGCTCGGAAAACTCGCCTTCCTGAAAGAGGGCGTCGGCAAATTCGGCCATCAGGTGGGCAAAGGCGTACCGCTCGGGCTGGGCCAGCGTGGGCAGCGCCCCTTCCAGCACCGCCTGCTTGACGCTGGCGAGGTCGTTGTGCGGCCCCTGGTACACCTGCACGCCCACATGGTGAAACAGATTCAGGCAGCTTGAGAGCGGCCCGCGAACCCCGCCCCGCGCGATGGCCTTGAGCTTGCCCTGCGGCGTGAGCATGGTCACGATGATGTCCCCGGCAGGCGTCACGCGGCGGCGGATGACGATGCCGCTGCGGTTGGCGGTGCGGGAGCGCATAAGGGGCAGTCTAAGGGCCTGAGGGCCTGGGGGTCTAAGGGAAGGGCAACAATCTTGCCAGAGCAGGCGGTTTAGACTGCCCACAATGAGCGAGAAGCACCACTCTGCTGCCGAGCTGCTGCGCGAACTGTTTCCGGAGTCCTACCGCGAGATTTTTGGCGAACAGCCCGCCGACGTGCCCCTGACGCTGGGCCTTTACCCGGTGGCCGACGGACGGCTGGCGCTGGTGCATGGTGAGCAACTGGCCGAATTTACCCCGATTGCCCCCAAAGGCAGCGCGGCCCTGCACTGTGACCTGTGCCACCATACCCGCAGCCGCAGCGAGGCCCACATTTACCGTGTGGTCGTGGCGGCGCGGCGCACCCGTTACGTGACCCTCTGCTCACCCACGGAGGGCTGCCAGCAGCGGGCCGGGAAAAAGGGGTTAGAGGCGCTAGCCGAGCGCATTTTTCCGATTGAGAACATTTACGCCGAATGAAACTTTTGTCACTCGATACGGATTCCGTCCAATTCCCCCATATCCGGAACGGCACCGGATACGGGTCCATTTCCCGAAATCCGTCCTTTTTCCTACTCCTTCCAGTCGGATTTCATCCCCCAGATTGGGGGATTCAATCGGAATTGGTATTAACCGCGTACTGAGGATATGACCCGGCCCGGCTACAACCCCTACGCCCAGGAGCACCGTGAATGCCCCAAGTGCCGCTATCCGATGCTGCGAGCCGAAAAACTGGGCGGCGTGAGTGATCAGGTCAGCGCTTTCGAGCCGCGGGAAAGCTGGCTGCCTGGGCTGGTCTATCAGGTACCGCTGGGTGTGCTAGCAATATTCGTCAGCCTGAGTCTCACTTCGGGGCTTGCCCTGTTTTACCGCTTCCTACTGGACTTGACCCACCGGGCTGGCCTGCTGTGGCTGGCTGGATTGCCCGTGCTGGGCCTGGAACTGGCACTGGCCTGGCACATCGTGCGCTGGGCAGGCTGGCAGCAGATGTTCCGGGCCTGGGCCAGCGGAGCTTCTACCGTGCCGCACGGTGTCTGGCAAAACGAAAAGGCCTGGACTTCCATCCGGCAGAGGCGAAGTGACAGTGGCCTGGCTTTTTTGCCTGCCCTCTGGCTGGGCTGTCTTCCCGCCCTGACCACGCAGTTGTATCCTCTTTTCTCGCACGAAGCCATGCGGCACCAGACCGCCCTGGGGACGCTTTTGACTGTCACCGTCCTGCTGATCTGTCTGCTGCTCAGCCTCGGCCTGCCTGTGTTTTACGACGACGCCCGTGGGCAGTCCAGCCGAATGCGGCGGCAGCGACGGCAAGAGCTGATGAGGGAACTCGACCCCGGCGACTGGGTTTGTCCCAATTGCCTGTACGCCGAGAAAGCCTGACGCCATTTCCTACCCAAAATTGTATACAATATCCACAAATGACCTCGTTTGAACGTCCCGGCCTGGTGCGTGAAGGTGTGTATCAGCACCTGCGCCGCGCCGTGCTGGACGGCGAAATCCTGCCCGGAGAGCGGCTGGGCGAGGTGGAACTGGGCGAAAAACTGGGCGTCAGTCGCACCCCCATCCGTGAGGCGATGATGCGGCTGACCCAGGACGGTCTGCTGACTGCCGAGGCCAACAAGGGCGTGCGGGTGCGCCTGCTGAGCGCTACCGAAGCCCGCGACACCTACGCCGTGCGGGAGGAACTGGACGGCCTGGCCGCCGCCCTGGCCGCCGCGGGGCACACGCGGGCCGATGCCCAGGCTTTACGCGCCGCGCTGGCTGCGCTGAACGCCGTGCAGGGTGAGGATTACCGCGAGCAGACCCGGCTGGACCTGGCCTTTCACCGGGCCATCACCGCCGCCGCCCACAACGCCGCCCTGAGCGACCTGGCCCGCAGCCTGGAGCAGCAGGTGGCCTTGATTAAGCACCAGACCCGCAACTACAACGCCTGGCCCGGCACCGCCGCGCAGCACGCCGCGATCCTGGACGCGGTGCTTTTGCGCGATTCCGAAGCGGCGCGGCAAGCGGCGCGGGCGCATGTACGGACGTTCGGGGGGCTGGTTCTGGGGGAATTGCAGCCCGCAGAAGGCGAAAGGCAAAAGGCAGAAGGCCCGGCACCTCCAGCCACTGTATTTTCCACTCACCACTCACCACTGCCCACTCACCCAAGGAGTCCAAATGATTGACCAGCTCTACCGTAAAGCCGTCCTGACCGTCGCCGAACGCCCCCAAGTCGAGAAACTGGCCCGTGAAAAGATGTGGCCGCTGGCCGAGCGCTTCGTGGCGGGCGAGAACCTGGAAAGCGCCATCAAAGCCGTGCAGCAGCTTGAAGCCGACGGCATTGCCGGGAACTTCGACCTGCTGGGCGAGTTCATTGAGTCGCCCGCCGATTGCACCAGGTTTGCCGACGACGTGCTAGCGCTGATTGAGGCCGCGCAGGACGCCGGAATCAAGCCTTATGTGAGCATCAAACTGAGCAGCGTGGGCCAGGGCAAGGATGAGGGCGGCGAGGATTTGGGCCTTAAGAACGCCCGGCGGATTATCGCCAAGGCCAAGGAATACGGCGGTTTCATCTGCCTGGATATGGAAGACCATACCCGCGTGGACATCACCCTGCGCCAGCTCCGCACACTGATTGGCGAGTTCGGGGCCGAGCATGTGGGCACGGTGCTGCAAAGCTACCTGTACCGCAGCCTGCAAGACCGCGCTGGCCTGGACGACCTGAAGCCCAACCTGCGAATCGTGAAGGGCGCGTATCTGGAACCCGAAACCGTCGCCTACCCTGACAAGGCCGACGTAGACCAGAATTACCGCCGCCTCGTTTATCAGCACCTCAAGGCCGGGAATTATTGCAATGTCGCCACCCACGACGAGCAGATTATCGGTGACGTAAAACGCTTTGTGCTGGCCCACGGCATCGCCCGCGACCAGTTTGAGTTTCAGCTTCTGTACGGCATCCGGCGCGACCTGCAAAAAGCCTTAGCCGCCGAGGGCTACCGCGTCCGCGTGTACCTGCCCTACGGACGCGACTGGTACGCGTACTTCAGCCGGAGGATTGCGGAAACGCCGAGGAACGCGGCTTTTGTGGTGCAGGGAATGTTGAAGGGGTGAGTATGGAAAAGGTAGCGCGTGACGTCGTTTATATCGTTCAGCATGTCCATGAATTTGATGATGACAGCGAAGACGTAAAAATGATTGGCGCATTTGCTACTTTGGAAGCCGCCGAACAAGCAGTAAAACAATTATGCACCGCTGAAGGCTTCAGAGATACTCTGGAAGGTTTTCATATAGATGCCTACGAACTGGACAAGGTGCATTGGGAAGAGGGATATATAACTTACACTTACCCGCATAAATAGTAATTAGGGATTCAATTTATGGCACTAAATAAAAACGGGTTGAGAAAAATTGTCGTTGACGGTGAAGGCTATGTTTGGAAGGTACGCCGACAGCCCACTTATTCTCAAGGTCTAGCCTGGGGAACCTTGATTTTTGCTGTAGAAAAACAGGAATCAAAAGATACAAAACTTATTGTTATAACAGACTTAGCAAGACCTGATAATTGGGTATTGGCCCCTTCTCTCATTGTTACGCCCTCTCTGGTTGCCGACTCTATTCGCTTAGCTATTAAGCAGGGTTGGCTTTCAAATCAACTTACCCGCACCTTTTCACTTCAACTGAGTTCAAAAGATAGGGAGTCTCTCATATGATTAAAGTCCAAGAATACCGTCCACAACCCTTCACCGACTTCACTAAAGAAGAAAACGTCAAGGCTTACCACGAAGCCCTGGCTAAAGTTCGTAAGGAACTGGTCGGCAAGCATTACCCACTGATTATCGACGGCAAGGAAGTAGATACCGCCGAGAAAATCCAGAGCCTCAACCCCTGCGACACTTCCGAAGTGGTCGGCACCACCGCCAAAGCCACCATTCAGGACGCCGAAAATGCCCTGCAAGGCGCGTGGAAAGCGTTTGAGTCGTGGAAAAAGTGGGACATGGACGCCCGCGCCCGCGTGCTGCTCAAGGCTTCGGCCATCCTCAAGCGCCGCCGTCTGGAAGCCTGCGCCCTGATGAGCATTGAAGTGGGCAAAAACTACGCCGAAGCCGACGTGGAAGTCGCCGAAGCCATTGACTTCCTGGAATACTACGCCCGCAGCGCCATGAAGTATGCGGGCTTTGGCAGCCATGAAACCACCTGGTTTGAAGGCGAGGAAAACGGCCTGATGAGCATCCCCCTCGGTGTGGGCATCAGCATCAGCCCCTGGAATTTCCCCTGCGCCATCTTTATCGGCATGGCGGCGGCCCCGATTGTGGCGGGCAACTGCGTGATTGTGAAGCCTGCCGAGGACGCGGGCCTCATCGCGGGCTTTATGGCAGACGTCATGCGCGAGGCGGGGCTGCCAGCGGGCGTGTTGCAATTCCTGCCCGGCGTGGGTAAGGAAGTGGGCGAATACCTCGTGAACCACGCCAAAACCCGTTTCATTACGTTTACGGGCAGCCGCGCCGTGGGCCTGCACATCAACGAAGTGGCGGCCAAAGTGCAGCCTGGGCAGAAGTGGATTAAACGCGTGATTATGGAACTTGGCGGCAAAGACGGCCTGATTGTAGACGAAACTGCCGACCTGGACAACGCCATTACCGCCGCCGTGCAGGGCGCGTTTGGCTTCAACGGTCAGAAGTGCAGCGCCATGAGCCGCCTGATTGTGGTGGATAGCGTGTATGACCAAGTCGTTAACGGCTTCGTGGAACGTGCCAAAGCCCTCAAGATGGGCACGGGCGAAGAAAATGCCCCCGTGACTGCTGTAATCAACGAAATGAGCTTCAACAAAATCAAGACTTATCTGGAACTGGCCCCTGGCGAAGGCAAAGTGCTGCTGGGCGGCGAGGCTCCCGGCGAGTGCAACGGCAATAAAGGCTATTACATCCAGCCCACCATCGTCGGTGACGTTGACCGCAACTCGCGCATGGCACAGGAAGAAATCTTTGGGCCAGTGGTCACCGTGCTGCGGGCCAAAGACTGGCAGGACGCGCTTGCTATTGCCAACTCCACCGAGTACGGCCTGACAGGTGGCGTATGCAGCAGCTCCCGCGAGCGGCTGGAGCAGGCCAGAAACGAGTTTGAAGTGGGCAACCTGTATTTCAACCGCAAGATTACGGGCGCGATTGTGGGCGTGCAACCCTTCGGCGGCTACAACATGAGCGGCACCGACAGCAAGGCGGGCGGCCCGGATTATCTGGCGAACTTCATGCAGCTCAAGACGGTGACGGAGCGCTGGTGATAGTTGAGGGATGATGGGTGATGGATAGAAGATTTGGCCCCTGGCGTTAGTGCTGGGGGCTTTTTGCGTCATCCCTCCGTCACACGGTCAAACTACACTCTGTCTATGCGCCGTCTCGCCCCCCTGCTGGCCCTCCTGACCCTCACCCCTGCAACCGCGCAGACCCCGAGCGGGCAGGCCACGCTGCTGCCTTACGTCACCCTGTCGGCCCCCGGCTACACGGTGCGGGCCGAGGTGCGCCCAGCCGTCACTGACCTCGCTAACGGCCCCTACTTCCAGTTCTCGCCCGCGCAGGTGCGTGTGGTGCTGAACAGGGTTGGGCAGAACAAGTGGCAGGCCCAGTACGCCACCGATATGCCGCCCGCTTATGTCACGGTGACGCCCGTTCAGAACTGGCGCACACTCTTTACGGATAAAAACACAGCGGGAATAGTGCATAAGCAACTGGACAACCTTCAGGCCATCAACGCGGGCAAAATGTCGCTGTCCACGCTGCAAAAGACATCCAGCCTGCCGTATCTGCCGCTCACCAGCACCGTTCAGGCGATAACCGGGGCGGTCAGAAAGGTCAACACGCCTCAGCTTCAGGGCGTGCGCTACCTCGCCATTTACGCAGAGACCTCGGCGGAATATCCCCGCAGCGCCGTCTTTTATACCTTCCAGGGCCTGAGCAGGGATGGAAAATATGTCGTTTCGGTGCGCCTGCCCTACGCTCCGGCCAGTTTTCCGCAGGAGGTCAGGAATGTGACCACGGTTCAACCTGCCCAGTGGCTGCGCTACCATGCCCGCGCCTCGTCCAGGCTGGACGCCGAAACTGCCAACCTCGCCGCCTTTGACCGCCTGGTGCAGAGCATCCGCATCCGCTGAAGGCAGCGTAAAAGTTGGCCCCTGGCGTGATTGGCTGGGGGCTTTTTCAGTCCAGTACGCCCCCGTAAATCTCTTCCAGCGTCAGCCCCAGGCCCAGACATGGCACGCTGATTTCGCCGTCCTGCACCACTTCGCGCATCTCCCAAGTGTCCCCCTGGCGGGCATACTCCACCACGCGCCGCTCGTCCTGATGAACCAGCAGGTAGGTTTGCAACCTCGAGTGCTAGGGGATCAGAGACCTCCGAAGAAGAGAGCGAGATTATGGGCTGCAATCTTCCGGCAGACATGGGAGCGAATAGACCGGAACGAATTCAACTGTGGAAGCATCAGATGAAAAGAGCGATCTAGACGCGAAAAAACACATTCAATCGCCTTCCTGATCCACGTCATCGCGCCCCACCAGGGGCGCGGATTCTTCATGTTGGAGCGCGGCTGTGCGTATACCCCGCATCCCTGGTAGCCACGGTCTCCAAGCACCAGCTCCCCTTCCCCTTCTTCCAATAACGCTCTCGCTAATGGTGGGTCACTCTCGTTACCAGCGGCAATGGCAAACCGAACCAGCATTCCGTGGTCATCGATGATGGCATGCAACTTGTACCCATAGAATCGGCCTTT
>JAGLBK010000073.1:2184-11844 GCA_018260275.1 Deinococcus sp. | reverse complement strand
ATGATCGGCAGGTTAAAAAAGAGGTTGCCCCACAGCAAAAGCGCCGGGGACTCGCTGAGGTCGAGGCCGGTCCAGCCGGTCAGCCAGCCGTGCGGCCCCGCCAGCGCCGAGAGGCCCAGCACCGCCACCAGCGTCGGCGTGACGAAAGGCAGCAGCAGCAGGCGCAGGAACAGCCCTTTGCCGGGCCAGTCGTAGCGCGAGAGCAGGTAGGCCAGCGGCGCCCCCAGTAGCAGCGCCAGCACCGCCGTTCCTGCCGCCTGAAGCAGTGTCCAGCCCAGCCGCCCCAGAAAGTAGGGGTCGCGCCAGATGCCGAAATTGACGCCACCTTCAAGCAGTGTGCGGCCCAGCGGAAGCACCAGCAGCAGCGCCGTGAACACCAGCGCGGGCAGCGCCAGCAGCCAGCCGCCGAGCCTGGAGCGGTCTTCTGGAACAGTGCGCCGTCGCCCGAACATTCCTGCCGATTGTACGTGCCCGGAACCGAATAGGCCGTCAGGCGTTCTCCAAAAGTCACGAAAAATGCCATGAGGACAGGGAAATGCTTCTCATGGCCCGTGAGTTGGGCGGCTTATACGGCTTTGAACTACACTTCGCGCATCCGGGAAAACCACCCGAATCCGCTCCGCTTCGTTCAAAACCGTATCTTCTTTTACTCGCTCCGCTCGGAAAAATAGTTTACCTTGGCAAACTATTTTTCAAAGTGGTCCTACTTCATGCTGCTGATGTACGCCGACACGTCGAGGAGGTCCTGATCGGTCAGTGGGTGCAGGGCAATCCGCATGGCCTCGGGCGCAATCAGGCCGCCGAAGCCGGGCGAATCACGGAACTCGTGCAGCACAGAGTTGGCGTACTTTGGCGACAGGTTGGTGATGCTGGCGACATCGTTGCCCGCCACCCCGCGCCCGCCCGCGCCGTGACAGACCGCGCAGGCGATCACGTTACGGGCCGCGTCTCCGCCCTGAAAGAGCTTTTCGCCCCGGCTGCGGGCAGTCGCGTCGGCTTTCCAGGCCGGGCCGACGGGCTGCGCGGCAAAGTAGGCGCTGAGGTCGGCAATGTCCTGGTCAGACAGTTTCGCGGCGACCTTCTGCATCACCGGGCTGGGGCGCAGTTTGGCACGGAACACCGTCAGCTGAAACTGGGTGTAGCCCGGAATCTGGCCGGCCAGCCCCGGCACCCCTTCTTTGGTGCTGGCCCCGCCCGCACCGTGGCACCCGGCGCAGCTCTGCGCGGCCAGCTGCTGCCCGTGCTGAAGGCTGGGCGTAGCGAACTTCAGTTGCAGCGGATTGCCCGCCGGAGCCGCCGGTTTTGGGGCTGGAGCGACCGGTTTGACCGGGGCGGCCAGCGGCAGAGGCGTAGCGGCAGGAGCCTGCGCCCCGGCCAGCGTGATACTGGCTGCCGTGCCAGCGACCACCAGTGGGGCAAAACACCAGAACGTGTAGCGGGAAGTGGTCATAGGGTCCTCCGGAACAGCAGCGAAAAGCGGGCGAGGAGTGAACTGTACCTGACGCCTGCAACTATAGAGACTGGAGTGGCCGGACTGCCTCCTCCCAGCCTTTAGCGTGCCCGCAGGACGTGACTGATCCAGGCGTCGACCAGGGCCTGTGGGTTGGCGCTCAGGCTACCTTTGACCGCTGGCAGCTGGGGTTCCTGGGCAAACTTGAACACCGGGTCAAGTTTTGTGCCGCTCACCGAGGGGTAAATCCACATGCGGGTCGGGATGTCGGCCTGCACCGGGGCGCTGAGCATAAAGTCCACGAACTTGCGGGCCAGCGCGGGCTGCTTGCTGCCCTTCAGGACGCCCACGCCCTCGAGTTGCAGCCAGGTGCTGCCAGGCAGAAACAGGTTGCCGGTAGGGGCCTCGGCGGGCAGTTTGGACGGGTTGTAGCCATTGGCGTAAAACACCTCGGCGGCGGGGCTGCTAGCGTAGCTCAGCACGATGGGGTACTTGCCCCCGTTGCGCGAAAAGTCTTTGTTGTAGGCGTCGTTCCAGCCACGTGTCACTTTCATTCCGCTTGCGCGGGCCTGCTTCCACCAGTCCCAGGCTGCGGCCTCGCCGTAGTGGTTAACAGTCGCCATCAAAAAAGCCAGGCCAGGGCTGCTGGTCGCCGGACTTTCGACGACGGTCAGGCGGGCATATTCAGGCTTTTTGAGGTCATCGAGCGCTCTGGGCAGGCTCAGGCCCGACTTCTGAAAATAGGCGCGGTCATAGTTAAAGGCCACATAGCCGTAGTCCACCGTGCTGAGCAGCCCAGCATCGTCAAGGCGGTAGGCGGCGGGCACCTTCGCCAGCTGCGGTGATCGGTAGGCGTCCAGCACGTCCATCTGCCGGGCACGCCCGATCAGGCTGTTGTCCAGGCCGTAGACCACGTCGGCCAGCGGTGCGCGGCGGGTCAGAATCAGGCGGCTCAGCAGCTCACCCGCGTCGCCACCCTTCACGAAACGCACCCTGGCGTGGTTAGCGGCCTCGAACTGAGCGACCAGTTTCTTGTCGAGGTCGAAACTATCGTGGGTCATAACGGTCAGGGTGGTCTGGGCCGAGGCCGCGCCGAGCGTGAGCAAACCGGAAAACAGCAGGGCCGAGCAGAGCAGTTTACGCATAAGAAATCCCCCCGCGTCAGGAGGGGAAGCCACTGGGCCAGCCTGCAAGCGGCGCGGCCCAGGTCACACTCCCTCCGCCGGAATGACCCGGTTCAGGTTCCAAGGGTTTTTCTCAGTCCAGTGCGCGGCCCGCTGTGGGCTGCTGCGCCGGACACCCCCGGTGACGCGGGGCCAGTATACCGCGTGCCACCTGAACAAAAGCCCAACTTTACGGGGCATCCCATGTTAGCATAGGAATGATGAACAGAAAGCTCAGCTTGGCCCTCCTTCTTTTGATGTCTTCCGCCGGTGCCGCCAGCACTCCCAGCAACAGTCCGCTCGGGGTGCTGCGTAACGCGGACCTGATTCACCGGGTACATTTTCAGGATCAGCGCACCAACTACACCATCTGGCGTTTTCAGGGCAGCGGACAGGCCAACATGCAGGGACTGTTCATGAACAAGGCCCGCCCCAGAAGCGAGGCTAACCTCGTCAAGACCGTCCAGCTGAGCCTGCTCTCGCCCACCCAGACCTTCAGGCCCTCGCAACTCCGGACGCTGCAAAAGGCCGCCGAAGAAGTCAGCAGCAAATGCTTCGGCAACGACCTGAAGAACCTCGACCTGTTTCTGAAAGCGGCGGTCAACACCAGGGCCTGGCCCTCGGTCACGCGTGGCAAGACGACCGAGATCACGGTGGTGCCCGCTGGCGAGGGCGCACGCGTGACCGTGCAGCTCGACCTGCCCGACGGTCAGACCTCGCAGTGCCGGATGCCCAGCGTTTAAGGGCACCTCATAAGGCTTTGAACTATACTTCGCGCATCCGGGAAAATCACCCGAATCCGCTACGCTCCGTTCAAAACCTTATCTTCTTCTACTCGCTCCGCTCGGAAAAATAGTTCGCTTGGGCAAACTATTTTTCAAAGTGGTATCACTACCACTCAGGCAGGTTCAATCGACCAGCAGCGCCCGCAATTCGGCGTGTGAATGCACGATTCGCGCCACGCCGAGGTCTAGGAGCCGCTGCTCGTCGCCAGGTTGAATATGACTGCCCGCCAGCAGACCCCACACTGTCGCCCCCGCCGCCACGCCCGCCGTGGCTCCGGGGGCGCTGTCTTCGACCACCAGACACTGCGCCGCCGGGACACCGAGTTGCGCCGCCGCGTACAGGTAGAGGTCCGGCGCCGGTTTGCCGCGTTTGCCTACCAGCGACGGGTCGAAGGCGCGGCCTTCCAACAGGTCGAGCAGCCCCGCGCCGCGCAGCTTGAGAAAAAGGCGGTTGTGCTGACTGTTGCTGGCGACCGCGAATGGAACGGCGGCCTGCCCCAGCGCCAGCAGGGTTTCGCGCGCCCCGGCGATCAGCGGCACTTCCCCAAAGGCCCCGTTGAACCGCTCGTCTAGCATGGGCAAAAAGTCCTCGGGGGCCTTCCAGCCGCGCTCGGCTTCCAGCTGCGCCAGCACGCCGCTAAAGCGCTGGCCGGAAGTCAGGCGCGTGATCTCAGCGGGCGTGAGGTGCAGGTCGTGCCCAGCAAAAATTTCGCCCCACAGTTCGGTGATGCGGCTTTCAGTATCAATCAGCACGCCGTCGAGGTCGAACAGAACGGCCGCAAAGTCATGTGCGGGCATCTCAGGCGGCCTGTGCCCCGGCGGAAGAGAGAATCGGCGGCAGGTTCACACTGTGGGCCATTGCCGGTGCCGACAGGGCCGCTTTAGGCTCGCCACGCGGAGTGACGAAGAAGAAAGCCAGCGCCAGCAACACATAAACTGTAATCAGTAGCACGCCCTCGAACCAGGTGGCCTCGCCGTCGCGAGTGACGGTGGACACGGTGATGGCGACGGCCACGATGGCGACCAGTTCCAGCGGGCTGCTGAACACCAGATTCATAGGCTTGCCAATCAGGTAAGAAATAATTACCAGTACCGGCGCGGTAAACAGGGCCACCTGAATGGTTGCGCCCACGGCGATATTCATAGCCAGGCCAATCTTGCCCTGCCGCGCAAAGTAGCTGCCCGCGATGTACTCGGCGAAGTTGCCCACCACGGCCAGCACGATGATCCCCAGGAAAAAGGGGCTGAGGCCCAGCGTCTCGGAGGTGGCTTCCAGTGCGCCCGAAAGCATCTCGGATTCCAGGGCAATCAGCGCGGTTGCGCCCAGCATCACGGCGGCGGCCTTCCAGGTGGGCCACAGCGGGGCGTGGTTGTGAGCGGCCTCCACGCCGTCGGCCCCTTCTTCCTCGTCCTCCAGGGCAAACACGTCTTTGTGCGTCACCAGCGTGTAAACCAGATTCAGGGCGTAGACCAGAATCAGTACGCCTGCCACCCACAGGCTTAAATGTTCGTCCAGATTGTTGCGTGCGGTTTCACTGGCGGCGGCAAAGCCAGGCAGTTTTTCGGTGTAATCAAATAGCGCCGGAATCAGCAGGGCAATCATGGTCAAAAACAACATGGAATTCAGTTGCCCGGCGTTCTCATGGCTAAATTTCTGGCGTGACCGGCCCATACTGCCAATCAGGATGGCGAGGCCCAGGCCCAGCAGGCCGTTGCCGATGATGCTGCCCGCAATCTGCGCCTTGACCACCGTCGCGTTACCCGACAGCAGTACGAAGATGGCGATAATCAGCTCGGCCAGATTACCGAAAGTGACGTTGAGCAACCCGCCGATGGTCTGCCCAGCCCGCTCGGCAACCTGCTCGGTGGCCTGCCGCAGCCAGTCGGCCAGCGGAATGATAGACACCACCGCAGTCGCAAAGACCCACAGTGGTGGCGCGTGAAAAACGTATTCCAGAAGCAGGCTGATCGGTATAAAAATCAGCAGAAGATTCATCCACATGCCCGGCAGTTTACGGCCTGGGTGGGCCGCTCAAGCCGGGCAGTTAAAAGCCAGATGAAAGCGGGGGAAAGAGTGGCGGCCTTCCCGGCAGCGCTATGCTTTAGCTCTCGGCTTCTTCCGCCCCTTCGCCCGCGCCGCCTTCGGGCTTGAGCAGCGGGAACAGCAGCACGTCGCGGATGCTGTCACTGTCGGTCAGCAGCATGGCGAGGCGGTCCATGCCCATGCCCATGCCCGCGGTAGGCGGCATGCCGTATTCCAGCGCCAGCAAAAAGTCCTCGTCCTGCTGGTGGGCTTCGTCGTCGCCAGCGTCGCGGCGGGCCGTCTGGGCCTCAAAGCGGGCACGCTGGTCAAGCGCGTCATTCAGCTCGCTGTAAATCGGGGCCAGTTCGAAGCCGCCCACATACAGGTCGGCGCGTTCGGCCAGCCCCTCGCGCTCGCGGTGAACCTTGACCAGCGGGCTGATGACCAGCGGCATATCCACCAGAAAGGTCGGATTTTGCAGCAGCGGCTCGACATACTCGCCGCCCAGCTTGTCCAGCAGCTTGTAGTCGGGGGTTTTGCGGTGCTCGGGGTGGTGCTGGTCGCTCCACTCGCGCAGTTTTGCCAAATCCAGCGGGTCAAAATCCAGCTTTGCCTGCTCCCTGAGCGCCGTAATAAAGTCCAGTCGCTTGAATGGCAACGAGAAGTCCAGTTCCTTACCCTGATAGGTCAGTTTTTCGCTGCCGCCCGTCACCTCTTTGACCAAGCCGTTGAGCATCGTTTCGACCAGTTTCATCATGTCGTTGTAGTCGCCGTAGGCAAAATAGGCTTCCAGCATGGTGAATTCGGGGTTGTGGGTGCGGTCAATGCCCTCGTTGCGGTAGTTGCGGCCAATCTCGTACACCTTCTCGAAGCCCCCCACCAGCAGCCGCTTGAGGTAAAGCTCCAGGCTGATTCGCAGAGAAAAGTCGTGCGAGAGGGCGTTGTGGTGCGTCTGGAACGGCTTGGCCTCGGTGCCGCCGGGAACCACTTGCAGGGTCGGCCCCTCGACTTCCATAAAGCCCTGATTGTCCAGAAAGTTGCGGATGAAGCGGATGGCGCGGGACCGGGTGCGGAAGGCCTCGCGGCGCTCGGGGTTGACCATCAAATCCACATAGCGGCGGCGGGCGCGCAGTTCCTCGTCTTGCAGGCCGTGAAACTTGCTGGGCATAGGGTGCAGGCTCTTGACCAGCGGCTGCCATTCGGTGACGTGCAGAGTGAGTTGTCCGGTTTTGGTCACGAACGGAAAGCCCTTGACGCCGATAATGTCGCCCAGGTCGATCTTTTTGGTGGGGTCGAAGTTCTCTGTGTCGGCCTTGCTAAAGAACAGTTGCAGCTTGCCTGTCTCGTCGTTCAGGTCGGCAAAAGCGGCCTTACCCATGTGCCGCAGCAGCGTGACGCGACCCGCCAGGGCGTAGACCTCGCCTTCCCACTTGTCGCCGGGGGTCAGTTCGCCGGGGTGTTCGCCCAGCACCTGAGTCGTGTGGTGCGTCTTGGGATAGCTATAGGGGTAGGCCTCGAAGCCGGCGGCGACCTGGGCGTCCAGGTTGTTCAGGCGGGCGATGGTCTGTTCGTGCAGACCCTCGGGGCGCGGCGCGGGCTGTGACGGGGCCTGTGACGGCGCCTGGGACTGGGAGGATTCTTCCGGCATACAGGCAAGTATAGGGGCCGCCCGGCACCGTTCAGCGTTGCTTCATCTCTGAACATTTATTAGGACGGCTCTGAACTTTTTGCGGCCAGAATTGTGCCACAGTGACCATATGCCAGACAAAGACGACAAGAACAAGGGCCACACCAGCCAGCCCCAGGACTATGACCGCAACAAGAAAGAAGTCCACGAGGTTCAGCATGACGGCCCCACTTCCAGGAAGGGTGTCAACGACCGCGAGGCGACCGCGGCCCGCAACACCGAGCACGACAGCCTGAAGGAAAAGAAGGACGTCGAGGAAGCCCGTTCGGTGCCTGCCACCAAGCAGGGCTAAAACCAGCTGCTCTAACAGGCCGGGCCGCGTGTCCGGCTTTTTGATTGCCCTGATTTATTGCCCTGAGCCGAAGCTCAGCGCCGCGTGGCCCGGCACCGCCAGATCAGCGAACTCGCCGAGGCCGAGGCGGTCGGCTTCTTCCAGGTGATACCGGAAGTTCCAGAGATAATGCTGCACCACGTCTGCGGGCAGCCCCAGTTTGTGCGCGTGGCGCTGCGATACTTCAGCGAGGTGCCCAATACCGTATTCCCGTGCCCGGCGCATGGCCCGCAGCAGTTCGGGCGGCGGCGGGTTGTCCTTGCGGTAGGCCCACACCGCGAACACGAAGGGGTGCCCGGTCAGCCGGAACCATTCCTCGGCCAGATCGGTGACGGTGACGCCGTGGCCCGCCTGCGGAATCTCGGGGACGATGGTCGCTTCGGTGAACGGGCCGACCACGCCGTACCACTCGCGCAGCGCGTCGTCGCCGATGCGCAGCACGCCGTCGTAGCCCCCGGCGAGCAGGTCCTCGGCCCGGCCCTCGGCCCGCTCCAGCACGGGACTGAGGCCCCAGCTTTTCAGCAACACTTCCAGCAGCGCCACGCTCATGGCACTCTGCGAGGTCAGGGCGACCCGGCGCAGCTGCGGCAGCGGGCAGGTGTGAAACAGGTTCACGCTGTACACCGGCCCCAGCACCGCCACGCTGAAATCGGGCAGCGCCGCGAGCGTATCGGCGTGGCGGATAAATTCCACGGCGCTGATGTTGGCGATGTCCACCTCGCCCGCAAGCAGCGCGGCGTTCATCTGGGTCGGCACGCCCGTGATGACGCTGACGTTCTCCGGCACCGTCAGCGGGTCGAGAATCGGCGCGACATTGGTGAAATGAATCCAGCCCGCGCGGTAGGGGCGGAGATGGAGGACGGAGGATGAAGGATGGTCAGTCATGGGGTGCGCCTCGCAAAGTGGAACAGGGCCGCCAGCATAAAGCAGCCGAGGGCCGGAAACAGCAGCGCCCGGCCCACCAGCAGCAGAACCGGGTCGGGGAAACTCCCCACGAAGGCGTCACTGGCGCGGAACAGACCCAGGCCATAGAGCACTTTCATCAGCTGGTACGGGCTGAATACGAGCGGAACCGCGCCGACGAGGAGCGCCGAAAGCAAAAAGCCGAGGCCAGCGCCCAGAAATCCGGCGGCCCGGCTCACTTTCTGCGCCCCAGCCAGAGGAGCCACAGGCCCGGTCCCAGCCACAGCGCCAGCAGCGCGGCCAGTTGCAGGCCACTGGTGAGGCCCGATACATAGAAAAAGCTGAGGGCCATGCCGGGGCGCCGCGTATCCAGCCACAGGAAAAGCGCGGCGAGTGGTGGCCCCAGCAGCCAGAGCAGACCAGCAATGTGCGCCCACATCCGGGCTTCTGGTAACGGCGAAGACCTCACTCACCGAGTCTAGCCGCGCCGCGCTCTAGCCTGGGCCTATGCCCGTCACCGTCCGCCGCGTTACCGACCCTGCCGACCCCGCCCTGGCCGCCTTCGGGCGCATTCAGGAAACCAGTTATTACGCTCCCGACATGCTCATTCCGCCCGCTTACTTTCCGCGCCTGCTGGACAGCAGCACCGGACGCGAGGACCGCATTCTGGTGGCCGAAAACGGGGCCGGGGACGTGCTGGGCGGCACCATCTACAGCCTGCTTTCGGGCGCGGGCTTCAACTCGTTTATGGGGGTGAGCCGGGAGGCGCGGGGGCAGGGCGTGGGCCGGGCGCTGCAAGCCGCCAGCCTGAGCGCAGTGCGGGCCGCTGGACTGCCCGGCATGTTCGCCGACAGCGTCCACGCTACCCGCCAGAACGCTGCCGAACGCGCGGGCGAAACGCGGGTGGGCACCGAGCCGCACGAGCGCCGCGTGGTGCTGGGGGCGCTGGGGTTCCTGACGGTGGACCTTCCCTACTGGCAACCGGTGGGCGGCGAAAACGGCGGGCCGTTGACCGACCTCGACCTGCTGTACTGCCCGCTGGAACCGGCCCGGACCGTGCCGCTGGCGCTGGTGACCGCGACCATGCAGGACTACTGGCGCGGCTGGCTGGGGCCGGAGCGGGCCGCCGCCGAAGCCGCAGCGCTGGCCGAGCGGGCTGGGAACGTCCCTGAGGTGCGGCTGCTTCCGGCGACCGAAACGCCCGCGTACTGGTCGCAGGCTCACTGAGGCCAGCAGCGGCAGGCCGTAGACTGACCCGCATGTGGACCAGCCTTCCCAGCAGCAGCCTGCGCGTCACGGGCCAGGACCGCGTGGACTT
>JAGLBK010000073.1:0-2174 GCA_018260275.1 Deinococcus sp. | reverse complement strand
CGGCCAGATCGAGCACTTTGCCCGCGCCTACAAGCGCCCAGGCGACGTTTACCTGCATCTCGACGCCGGGCAGGCCGCGCCCCTGGCTGCCCGCCTAAAGCGCTACATCATTTTCGATCAGGTCGAGGTCGAGGACACCAGCGACACGCTGCGGACTGTGCACCTCTGGGACGCCGCGACGCTTCCCGGCTGGCAAATGGAAGGGCCGGACGCCCAGCAGTTCGAGCTGGCCGGGACCCAGGTGCTCGCTGGGCGCGTGAACCGCACCGGAACACCCGGCGTGGACCTGCACTACCTTGCCACGCACGAAACGGAGGTGCTGGCGCAACTGGGGCAGGCAGTCCCGCTTGAGAAACTGGACGCTGCCCGCATTACCGCCGGAATCCCCGACGTGGTGCGCGATGGCTTCACGGGCACCCTGCTTCAGGAAATCGGGCTGGACATCGGCGGGCCGCTTCCGGCGATCAGCTACCGCAAGGGCTGCTACGTGGGCCAGGAAATCATGGCGCGGCTGGAGGCGCGGGGCAATGCCCGCTACCAGCTGGTGCGGCTGCGCGGCGAGCACCTGCCCCCGCACGCCGAAATCAGGCAGGGCGACCGGCTGGTCGGCCAGAGCGGGCTGCATGCGGGCGGCGCGAGTCTGGCCCGGCTCCGCAAGGAAATCGCGCCGGGCGAGACGGTGCAGGTCGGCGGCGCGGCGGCCAGCGTGGAACTGCTGAACACCCATGCTTGAAGCGCTGGCCCGCGACCTCCAGGGTTCGCCCGAGCAGTTGCGGGGCGCGGCGCGGCTGGCCTTTCATCTGGCGTTCGCGGCGCTGGCGGTGCCGGGGGCGGTGCTGGGGGTGCTCTATGCGCTGACCCGGCCTGCCCCCTATCCGTCGTCAGGGGTGATAGGGCTGGGCGCGGTCGCCCTGCTGCTGGGCGGCGCGGCGCTTTACCTGGCCAGGCAGTCAGGCCGTGACCCGCGCCTCACGCCGACCCAGGCGGGGCTGACCTGCGCCATGCAGCTGGCCTCGGCCCCGGCGGTGGCGTTTTTGCTGGGCTGCGCGGCGCTGCACCAGTGGCAGGCGCTGGCGCTGCTGTGGGGGCTGGCGCTGGCGCTGTACCTGTACGCCCGCACGCAGTTGCCCCAGCTGGTGCGCCCGGAACGCGGGGCAGTCGGAACCGGGGCCACCGGGGCAGTGGGCAAAGCGGCAGAGTAATCTGAAACCATGAAGCACAGTTCCAGGTCAGCCCCGACGACTGCCCCGCTGCCAGACCAGGCCGGAAGTGCAGAACCGCAGTCTTCAGCCAGCGCTGCCGCCGCAAGTGCAGAGCGCTGGACCGTCGACGGCATCGAGGAAACGCCGCAGGGCCGGGTCGCCCGCATCGAACTGCCGGACGGCAAAACGCGGGACATTCCGCTGGCAGAGCTGCCGGAAGGCTTACAGGAAGGCGACCTGCTGGCCGTGGAGCACCACCCCGACGGCCTGAAAGTGACCATTTTGCCTGAAGAAACCAGCGCGGCCCGCCAGCAGGCCCAGAGCAGACTCGACGCCCTGAACGCAGCGGGCGCGACCAGCCCCGACAAGGAAATTACACTGTGAGCACCCCGAAAAAGTCGGCCAAGACACCAGCTCCGAAAGGCCCAGCTCCGAAAGGTAAGACCGCTGCCGCCAGACCGCGTAAAGCAGCGGCCACACACACTACGACCAAACACACGGAAAAGCGGCGCGGCCCCGCTCCATCGGACGTACTGGGGCTGATTGTCCTTGGCCTAACGGCGGCGCTGGCGGCCTGTTCGCCCAAGGGCAACCACAACACTTCGGGTAGCGGGTCCACGACGACCACGGCCCCCTCGGGCGGCGCGGTGACGGTGCAGTTTCTGGACGTGGGGCAGGGCGACTCGGTGCTCATTCGCAGCCCGGAAGGCAAGACCATGCTGGTCGACGGTGGCAAGAGCACCAACCGTATCGCCGACTACATGAGCAGACTGAACATCAGCAAGATCGACCTGATGGTCGCCACCCACGCCGATTCGGACCACATCGCCGGACTGGTCGAGGCGGCCAAAGCCAAACCGACCCTGTTCATCAACAACGGCATGGGCGGCACCACCCAGACCTGGAACCGGCTGGTCAGCGCGTTGCAGGCGCAGGGCACCCAGTTTCAGACGGCCAGCGGGCAGGTCATCA
>JAGLBK010000072.1 GCA_018260275.1 Deinococcus sp. | reverse complement strand
AAGCGCTGCGGCTGTGCATCGCCGCCCGCGACACGGCGGAATTTCTGGGCAGCCCGGAAGGCGACCTGGCGCTGGCGCAGGCGGTGGTTTACCTGGCGCTGGCCCCCAAAAGCAACAGCGTATACGTGGCCTGGAAAAACGCCCTGAACGCCGTGCGCGACAGCGAAATGCTGCCCGTTCCCGTTCACCTGCGTAACGCCCCCACCGCCCTGATGCGCCAGCAGGGGTACGGGCAGGGCTACGCCTACTACTTCGACGACCCCGCCGGATCGTTCGCCCAGCATTACCTGCCGGAAGGTGTCGAATTGGGCCTGTACCATCCCACAGGCGAGGGCTGGGAAGCGCGGGTCGAGGCACGTTGGCGCAAGTTGCAGGAAGCGCACGGCGCAGGCTTACCGGACCCGGACGACACTTTGCCCAGCTAAACTGTAAGAATGACTACAGTGCGTGCTGTCCGCAGAGCGGTGCCCCTCGATGGCCCAGCCCTGGTCGCCCTGCTGGCGGTCCTGGCCGGGCTGTCAATTTATACCCGCTGGGTACAGGCGATCACTCCGCCCAGAATCGGGGTGACGGTTTCGGAACATCCGGGCCTGCTGCTCGGAACGCTGCTGCTCGGGCTGTTGCTCCTGGCGCTGTGGGGGCGCGACTGGACTTCGACGCCGCTGCGGGCGGTGGGTGCGCCTTTACTGGGCGCGGTGGTATCACTGGCGATCATGAGTGCCCCGGTCATGCTGGTGACCCGGATGGACTTCGACCGGCCAGGTGGCAAAATGCAGCTTCAAAACGTAGTGCTTTTTCCCGGTGCCGCGCGGCCAGGCGGCAGGATGGTCGTCAGCAATGCGTCGGTCAAGGCAGCGCCGGGGCAACAGAGTCGGGCAGGCAACATGTTGAAGGGAGAAGGCTGGATGTCCATACAGATCGACCAGAACCGGCCCTATTTTCCCCTGTGGCTGGTGCTGCCCGTCGCGCCTCTGCTGGGGCTGGGCTTTCACCTGCGGCGGCGCAGAACGGCCACTTCCCTGACGTAAGCGCAATCAAGCTTCTCTACTGAAGCGACCCGCCCAGCCCGGCGGCAGCCTCAGCTCCGGGGCGGCTTGGGCAGCGAGTCGCCGTCGGCCAGTTTGATCAGCCACAGCATCAGCTGCCCGAAGGCCAGAAACAGGCTCGGCAGGCCCGCCACCATCATGATCCAGCCCGCGTACTGCTGGTTCTGGAGCGGGCTGAGGTTCCACAGGCACAGCGCACTGACGTAAGGCGTGTACAGCACACGCGGGGTATAGAGCCAGATGGCCGCCACCGTCATCATGGGCACGGCGGCCAGCAGGCCGAACCAGCCGCGTGAACCAACGTGAGCGGGCTGCACACCGGGAAGAGGCCGCAGAATGACCCCCCAGACCATCAGGCTGCTGATGAGATACAGGGCCGGAAGCAGCTGCGCGGCGCTGTTGGTCACCACGCTGGCATTGAACCCCGCCGGAATATTCCAGAAGATAATGACGGCGGCCCACACCGCCAGCGCCACCCACGGGTCAAGCAGCAGCCCTAGAAGCTGCCCCAGGCCACGCCGTGAATCCAGGCGGATTTGCGGTAGCCCCAGCACCAGCAGCGGCGGCACGACCTCGGCCAGCATCATTAAGCGGGCCATGTACAGCGCCATGCTTTGCCCGGTGAGCGAATTGCTCTGGCTCTGGGTTGTCAAAAACCACAGCAGCAGGCCAAGACTGAACAGGGCGACCTTCCAGGCGGGCCACCAGTTGCGGTTGTGCGCGGCGGCGTACTGCCAGAAATAGACGCCGCCCACCAGCAGCAGGGCTACCAGCATCGGCCAGTCCGGGCGAAAGGTCAGCAGGTCAAGCAGCCCCGGATTCAGGTTGATACCGCCGGACGCAGTCATTGGGTCACCTTCATCGAGTTACGCTCATCGGGTAGGATGCTCCGCGACGTACTGCACGTCCTGCGCCACGCGCTGCACCTGCGGCAGCTGGGTATAGTCCCACAGCGCCCGCAGTTTGCCCGCCGGGTCGATCAGGTAGGTCGCCGTGGTATGGCTGATCTGGTACTCGTCCGGCCCCTTGATGTCGGACTTCTGGTAGCCCACGCCGTAAGCCTGCGCCACCCCGCTCAGCTGGTCGCCCGGCACCACCACACCCGTCGCCTGCCCAAAATAAGTGACGTAATCGTGCATGCGGCTGGCCGTATCGCGGGCCGGGTCCACGCTGACGAACAGCACCCGGAAGTTTGGCCGCTCACTGGCCGGAAGCAGGTTACGCACCTTGGTCAGGTACGCCAGACTGACCGGGCAGATGTTGGCGCAGTGGGTGAACCCGAAAAAGAGCGCCGTGGTGGTTTTGCCGTCGGGGGCAAACGTAAATGGCTTTCCCAGGTCGTCGGTGCCGCTGAAACTGGCCGCCGCCGCAGGAGGGTCGTAGGACGTACCGAAAAACGGGTAAGGGCTCTTGGAGCGCGTGAACATCCAGACCCCGCCCAGCAGCAGGGTCACGGCGCACAGGGCCAACACCGCCGACACGTACCAGGGGCGAACCGGCGGCGCGGCCTGCCCCTGCTCTGGCGGGGTCAGCGTTTCCTGGGCGGGAAGGTCCGTCATCTCAGGGCTTCTTGACCGTGGCTTTGACGGTCACTACACGGCCATCGGCGGCCTGCAAGACGATGGGCAGCACCTCGCCCGCCTTCAGGGGACGTTTCAGAGCCATGAGCATGACATGGTCGCCGTCGCTTTTGAGGCTCAGCGTGCCATGTGCGGGCACCACCAGCGCCAGGGCCGCCACCATGCCGGACATGTTTTGCGTCTTGAGGGTATGCATCAGCATAGTGTGGCCCGCGAACGTGGCCGTGGCCCCGCTCAGCGTGACGGCCTGCCCGGAAGTGTTTTTCAGGGTCATGAAGGCGCTGGTTTCCTTGATGCTCGGCGGCACCGCCACGATCACGGCGCTTTGCACGCTCAGGGGCAGAGCGGCCTTGACACCAGCTTTAGCCGTCTGGGTAGGCATTGGCATGGTGTGGCTACTCATGTTGTGGTTCTGGGGCATCGTGTGGTTCTGGGCCATCGCGGGCCAGGCCACCAGAGTCGAGAGCCCCGAGAGCGCCAGCGCAAAGACCGTGGGTGAAAGATTTTTTAACATACAGGCGACCTCGGGAAAAAAAGACAATTGGGCAGAAAACAGGGGCGGGAAAAACGGGCCAGTTCCGCGCCCGGTTGCCGGTAGTGTAGGCGCGGACTCAAGGCAAGTTGTCCCCGGCCCTGCTCTGGGTTCGCCCATCGCCCTGTTTAGCGTGCCTGAACAGCCGAGCAAGCAGCGCAGGGAGGCTTTACTCCTTTGCACAATGTGGAACAGTTTCCATGAATCAGCGCTATGGTGAACCAAGCAATGCGTAAACCTACTATTCAGGATGTGGCCCGGACCGCAGGCGTCGGCGTCGGTACCGTGTCACGGGTACTCAATAACCACACGGCGGTCAAGGACTCAACCCGCGAGGCCGTGCTCAAGGCGATTGCCGAACTGGATTACACCCCCAACCCGCACGCCCGCCGCATTGCCGGGGGCAAGAGCTACACCATCAGCGTGCTGCTGCCGGTCGTGACCACAGAGTTTTACGTGCGGCTGCTCGACGGTCTGGAAACTGCTTTTCAGGCCGCCCGTTACGATGTGGCGATTTTTCCGCTGCTTGACCGGGCGCGGCTGGAACGCTACTTAGGGTCCCATACGCTGGCGTATCAGGCCGATGGACTGGTCATGGCGAGTTACAACCTGACCACTCTGTTTCAAGAAGGTGTCCAGCGCAGCGGCCAGCCGATGGTTCTGGTGGATGCCTACGCCGAAAACGTGGACTGCGCCTACATGGACAACGTGGCCGGGGGCCGCATCGCCGGAGAATACGCCGCCCGCTTTCCCGGCGAAACCTACGCCCTGTGGGTCGAAACAGAGCTGGACCAGATCTTTACCACCCGCGTCTTCGAGGAACGCCGCGCGGGGTTCGTGTCGGCGCTGGAATCGGCGGGGCAAACCCTGGCGGGCGAGTACAAGACCAGCTTCGATACCCAGGCCGCCCGCAACGTTGCCGGTCATTTTCTGGCCGAGGCACAGTTTCCCTGTACCGTGTTCGCCTCGGCAGACCTGATCGCTGGAGCACTGCTCGACGAGATCGAGTCACGGGGCCTCCGGGCCGGGCAGGACGTGCGTGTCATCGGATTCGACGACCAGCCCTGGGCCGAGCGCCGGGGCCTGACCACCGTGCACCAGCCCGTCGAGGCCATGGGGCATGAAGCGGCCAGCCTGCTGCTGTCGCGGCTGAGCGGCTACACTGGCCCGGTCCGCGCCCGTAAATTTATGCCCACGCTGGTCGTCCGCCAGAGCGCCTGAATTCGGCCCGGCTGCTAAGCCTTCCCGGCAGCGTCTACCCTGTCAGCGTTTGCACTGTCACTATCTGACCCGTGAATAGCTGCCCCGTGGACGTGTGGTCTGGGGTGTAGCCCGTCCTGGCGAATCAGGGCACGCACCTGCTGACAGCGGCAGCCCTTGAAAGTGCACAGCAGGCCCTCGGGGTCGCGTTCCAGAAAGCGCACGGTGGCGTCGACCAGGTCGCGTACCCGGTACAGCCGCAGCAGACTGCCGCCCACTTCGACCTGACGGCCCAGAAACTGCACCTCGGGAAGTAGGTTGTCGAAATCCGCGGAGCAGTTCGGGAAAGCGGTCGGCACCACCTGACCACCGACGGCCACGTAGCGGGTCAGTGCCGGAACCCCTGCCAGATACTCGCCGTAATGAATGGTGGTATTGCTGCCGAAATCCACCCCCGCCAGTAGCACGTACCCGTCGAGATCGTACAGCGCCCCGATAGGCTGATAAGGGCTTTCCAGCGTCTGACACGCCACGACCTGCCCGGCAGCTTCACCCACGGCAATAAAACTGAGGGTCGGGTGAAAGGAGCGCTCGGCGGCGGCCCGCTCGACCAGGACCTGCGCGGACCGCCCGATGTCGCGGCTGACCCGCGTATCCCGGTTGAATTGGGAGCGGGGGCGGTCGGTCGAGTGAATGAGCA
The DNA here is from genome assembly GCA_018260275.1 of Deinococcus sp. Lineage (GTDB taxonomy): Bacteria > Deinococcota > Deinococci > Deinococcales > Deinococcaceae > Deinococcus. Next base: position 6,890 of record JAGLBK010000072.1, on the reverse strand, counting down.
GGGTGGCGTAGCTGAACGCCGGGGCCACCAGCGTGGCGGTGCGCTGTTCCAGAGCGTCGATCAGGGTTTTGGCGCCGCCCTCAAGGTTGCCGAAGGACTTGAGGCTGGCGTGCAAAATGACGTGCTGGGTGCCATTCAGCCCCAGTTCTGCCAGACTATAGTCCAGTGCGGCAAAAGTCACAGCAGGACGACGCAGCAAATTCAACATTACCGGGCAGTCTAACGCCGTCTCCCCTGTTCTGGCAAAAGCCCGCCGACCTTTAGTTCCATCAGCGTCAACGGTCGTCTTGCAGGCCAAAGCGTTCGCGCAGAAAACGCTCCTGATTCACCAGCCGGTCTGCCGCCGCATAGTCCAGCCGGGTCGCCTGTTTCACGCCGTCGGTCATCAACTGCAACTGTTCGGAGAGCAGGGCCTCAGGATTTTGCCCCTGCGCGGCCAGCTGCTGCCTGGCCCCGGCACTCAGCTCAAGGTAAGCCTGAACGGTGCCCGGCAAGTAGTTCCGGGCCGTCTGCTCCAGCAAAAACCGGGTGCGGGGATCGGCACCGTGAATGTCAGCCTCCAGCAGAGTGTCGACCAGGGCCAGCAGTTCCGTGGCCTTTTGCCGCTGAGGCTCGGGCAGCCTCCAGATGAGGGCGTCCGTGCCCGCCGAGCCGCCAGCAGCTGGAGCAGACCGCCGGGCGCGGGGGCGGTCTACTGGCCGAAAGAGACGCCCGACATACCCCACGACCACAGCGACCAGAATGAGGATCAGTAGGGCGATCACGATGATCATCGGGTTTTATCCTAGAGCATTCACCGGAGAAAGAGCCCTGATCTGTTTCTGGAAACAGGGAACATTCCAGACGACAGAAATAAGAGAGGCCGCCTCCATCGAGACAGCCTCCCCAGCGTTGCTGTTTTTACCTGACGACCGTTTTACTTGACCAGCCCAGTCACTTGATCAGCACGGTCACTTGACGAACAGCATCTGGCGGTAAGTCGGCAACGTCCAGTGCTTGACGCTGACCAGTTCTTCGAGCTGATCGGCGGCGTCGCGCACCTTGCTCATGGCCGGGAGCACTGCCGCGTGCATGTGGTGGGCCTTCTCGTGAATTTCTTCGCCGCCCAGTGCGTCGTTCTGCTTACGCAGGTCCTGAAGGGCGGTGTACAGGCTGTCGGTCAGAATGACGATTTCCTTGGTGATTCCGTCGACCGCCTTGCTCTTGGTCTTCACTTCGCCCAGTTCGGAGAGGTAGCTGACAGCGGCGGGCAGAATCTGCGTCTGAGCCATGTACTCGGTGGTTTCGCCCTCGATGTTCACGGTCTTGAAGTAGATGTCGTACATGATTTCCTGGCGAGCGATCAGCTCGCGCTCGTTCAGGATACCCAGCTTGCCGAACAGTTCGATGTTCTTCTTGCTGTCCAGGTGCTTGATGGCGTCGAGGGTGGTCCGCAGGTTCAGCAGTTTGCGCTTCTTCTCGGCTTCCACGTGCCAGGCGTCGCTGTAACCGTCGCCGTTGAACACGATGCGCTCGTACTTCTTGTAAGTGTCGCGCACCACTTCGCCCACGGCGCTGTCCAGCGTCGCGCCCTTGGTCTTCAGTTTCTTTTCGAGGTCGGCGGTCAACTGCGCCACGGCGTCGGCCACGATCGCGTTCATGACCGTGATCGGAAAGCTGATGCTCTGGCTGCTGCCCACGGCGCGGAACTCGAACTTGTTGCCGGTGAACGCAAAGGGGCTGGTGCGGTTGCGGTCCCCGGCATGCACCGGAATTTCGGGAAGCACGCGGCTGCCCAGACCCATCAGGCCCGCCGACTTGCTGCTGCCGCCCTTACCGCTCACGATACGCTCGAAAATGTCGGTCAGTTCGCTACCCAAAAACACGCTGATGATGGCGGGCGGCGCTTCATTGGCGCCCAGCCGGTGATCGTTGCTGGCGCTGGCGACGCAGGTTCGCAGCAGGTCCTGGTGGTCGTCCACGGCTTTGAGAACCGCCGAGCAGAAAAACAGGAACTGCATGTTCTCGCTAGGGGTGTCGCCGGGGTCCAGCAGGTTCTCGCCCGCGTCGGTGCCCATGCTCCAGTTGCAGTGCTTGCCCGACCCGTTGATGCCTGCGAAGGGCTTTTCGTGCAGCAGGCACACCAGCCCGTACTTGCGGGCAGTGCTGCGCAGAATCTGCATGATCAACTGCTGGTGGTCGGCGGCGATGTTGCTGTCCTCGAAGATCGGGGCGACCTCGAACTGGCCGGGGGCCACCTCGTTGTGGCGGGTCTTGACCGGAATACCCAGCGCGTACAACTGCATTTCGGCGTCGGTCATAAAGCTCAGGATGCGGTCGGGGATGGCCCCGAAATAGTGGTCTTCCAGCTCCTGACCACGCGGGGGCTTCGCACCGAACAGGGTACGCCCGGTCATCACGAGGTCGGGGCGGCGGTAGTAGTACTCCTCGGCAATCAGGAAGTATTCCTGCTCTGCGCCCAGGGTGCTGCTTACGCGGGTGCCTTCAGACGCGCCGAACAGCTTGAGGGCCGGAGCCACGGCTTTGTTCAGCGACTCGATGGAACGCAGCAGCGGGGTCTTGAGATCAAGCGCCTCGCCGGTCCAGCTGGCAAACACGCTGGGAATGCACAGGGTCGCGCCGTTGGCGTGCCGGATGATGAAGGCCGGTGACGAGGGGTCCCAGGCCGTGTAGCCACGCGCCTCGAAGGTGGCCCGCAGGCCGCCCGAGGGGAAGCTGGAGGCGTCCGGCTCAGCCTGAATCAGCTCCTTGCCCGAGAACGACATGATCGCTACGCCGTCGCCCGAGGGGTTCAGGAAGCTGTCGTGCTTCTCGGCGGTAGCGCCGGTCAGCGGCTGGAACCAGTGGGTGTAGTGGGTCGCTCCCTTTTCCATCGCCCAGGTCTTCATGGCGAGGGCCACGGTGTCGGCGATGCTGGAATCAAGCTGCTCGCCGCGCTCCACGGTGGCCTGAAGACTGCGGTAGGCGGGCTTACTCAGGCGGGTCTTGAGTTCTTCCAGGGTCAGCACGTCGCTGGCAAACAGCTTGTTGACCACGTCGCTGGGGCTGGCGGTCTGCTTGGCATCGACGCGCCATTTACGTGCTACCGAATTCACATCAAAGTTCTGCTGAGTCATGTCGCTCCCTGTTTCAGGTGTTCAGGCGGGGGGGCAGCGGTGGGCCTCTTGGTTTCCGCCACCTGCTGAACACCTGCTACTTCCTGGAGTATAGGAGCAGATATGGAAAGGTTTCAATATTCTTCTGAACAACTTGCCACTTGTTTCCGAACTTAACCGGTTATGCTGCCAGAGATTTGCAATTTGTTGTATGCCAGATAGCCAATTGACCTGAAATGGCGTAACTTATGGCTGTGCGCCGCTCCAGCGGCCTTGTCCCCCGTGTCCTCTCTGGTCGGCTGGGCATGGCGCGGGCATTATGCCGAGCACCACCGGAGGCCCCCACCCAGATGACCCCAAAATCCGATCAACCCCTCCCCACCGCAGAACAGATCCTGCAACTGCTTCAGGACCAGGAAGTCAAATTCCTGCGCTTACAGTTCACCGATATTCTGGGCAACACCAAAAATGTCGAGGTTCCCAGATCACAGTTTCAGAAGGCCCTGAACGGTGATGTCACCTTCGACGGCAGTGCCGTGGAGGGATTTACCCGCGTCGAGGAAAGCGACATGCTGCTCTCACCCGACCTGTCCACGTTCCTGATCTACCCGTTGTTCAGCCGTGAAGAAGGCGAACGGGGCCGTGTGGCGCGGCTGATCTGCGACGTGATGATGCCCGGCGGCACCCCTTTTGGCGGCGACCCCCGTCACGTCCTCAAACAGCAGATCGCGCGGGCACAGGAACTGGGGTACGAGATGTATGTCGGTGTGGAGCCGGAATTTTTCCTGTTCGAGCGGACCGAAAATGGGCGCGGCACCACGACCACGCACGACAAGGCGGGCTACTTCGATCTGGCCCCGGTCGACAAGGGCGAACGTATCCGGCGCGAAATCGCCAACAAACTGGTCGAAATGGGTTTTGAAATAGAAGCTTCGCATCACGAGGTCGCGCCCGGACAGCACGAGATCGATTTCAGGTATGCCCCCGCCCTGGAAACAGCCGACCGGATCGCCACCTTCAAGTTCGTGGTCAAACGGGTCGCCTTGGAATACGGGCTGCTGGCCAGCTTTTTGCCCAAGCCCCTGGCCGCTGTCCACGGCAGTGGGATGCACTGTCACCTCAGTCTGTTCAAAGCCCAGAAAAACGCCTTCGATGATCCGCAGGGCGAATACGGGCTGAGCGTGACCGCGCACCAGTTCATCGCGGGGCTGCTCGACCACGCCGAGGGCATGACCGCCATTACCAATCCGCTGGTCAACAGTTACAAGCGCCTCGTGCCGGGCTTTGAAGCCCCCGTGAACATCGCCTGGAGCACCAGCAACCGCTCGGCCCTGATCCGTATTCCGGCCAAACACGGCAACAGCACCCGCGCCGAAGTGCGAATGCCCGACCCAAGCTGCAACCCGTATCTGGCACTGGCGGTCATGCTTGCCGCAGGTCTGGACGGTATAACGCAGAAAATGGAACCCGCGCCCGCCATTCAGCGCAACATTTTCAAGATGACCGTGCGAGAAAAACGCCATCACCGGGTCAAGGAACTGCCCAGCGACCTGAGCGAGGCCGTCAAGGAACTGCAAAAAGACGAAGTGATTGCCCAGGCACTCGGCGAGCATGTCATGGACCATTTTGTCGAGGCGAAAACAGCGGAGTGGCGGGCCTATAACCAGACCGTCCACCAGTGGGAACTGGACCGTTACCTCGATCTGATCTGATACGGCTTTGAACTATACTTCGCTCATCCGCAAAAATCACCCGAATCCGCTGCGCTTCGTTCAAAGCCGTATCTTCTTTTGCTCGCTCCACTCGGAAAAATAGTCTGCTTGGGCAAACTATTTTTCAAATTAGCATGACCTCACCGATAAACCCGCAGTGCCGTGATGAAATAGAAGTTATATGACTTCCGCTCATCTCAATGCCGCCCGACTCGTGGAACAGACTCCATGAGCGGGCGGCGGTTTACGGTGCAGGGCACCAACAATTCCTTTCACTGTGGCAACTGCGGCGCAGAAGTGCAGCCCCTCAAAAACGGCTCGGTCCGCAACCATTGCCCCGTGTGCCTGCACAGCAAACATGTGGACCTGCAACCCGGTGACCGCGCCTGTACCTGCCTGGGCGATATGGAACCGGTAGGGGTAGAGCAAAACGGCAAAAAAGGCTGGGTGATCGTTCACCGCTGTAGCAAGTGTGGCTACGAGGGCCGCAACCGCGCTGCTCTGGACGACCCCGAACAGCCGGACGACTGGGACGCCCTGATCGCCTTGACTCAGGACAGATAGGAGATAGGAACGGCTGGGAAAGCGCCGAAGACTTGATCAGTCCATCGCGTCGGCGAGGGCGGCTTCGGGCTGCACAGCATAAGCACCGATCTGCCGCAAACGTTCGGCCAGGCGTTCATACCCACGGTTGAGGTACTGCACGCCGTCGATAACCGTTTCGCCTTCGGTGGTCAGGCCAGCAATAAACAGGGCGGCTCCGGCCCGCAGATCGGCGGCCTTGACCTGCGCGGCCTGAAGAGGAGCACCCTGAATCACCTGGGTATAGCCGCTCACAGTGATTTTGGCCCCCATACGGTGCAACTCGGCCACATGCGTCAGGCGGTCAGGATAAACCGGGTCCTGCACCACGCTGGTGCCCGGCACCGTCGCCAGCAGGGCGCTCATCTGGGGCTGCACGTCCGTCGGAAAACCGGGGTAACTCTGGGTGGTCACGTTGACCGGAATCAGTTCACGGTTGCGGGCATCCACGACCATGCTGGTGCCCTCTTCCTGAATCTCTACGCCCATCTCGCGCAGCTTGGCGGTCACGGCGGTCAGGTGATCGAGCCGTACATTGGTCAGCTTCAACCGACTGCGGGCCGCCGCGGCCAGAATCATGAAAGTCCCCGCTTCGATGCGGTCCGGAATGACCGTATATTCGCCGCCGCGCAGAGCAGGAACGCCCCGAATCACCAGAGTATTGCTGCCTGCGCCCTGAATGTCGGCTCCCAGACTGTTCAGGAATTCGATCAGGTCCACGACGTCGGTATCGATACTGGCGTTTTCGAGGGTCACGACACCGTCACCGAGCACACTTGCCAGAATCGCATTGTGGGTGCCGCCGACTGTAAGCAGTTCAAAGGTGTAGCTGCCGTTCAGACTGCCGCTGCGCTTTGCCCCAAAGTGGCCGTCATCCTCGGTCACCTCGGCGCCGACCGCACGGAGCGCCTTGACATGCTGATCAACCGGGCGTGGTCCCCAGGCACAGCCGCCCGGCATACTGACGGTGGCCTCTCCCATTCTCGCCAGGATGGCCCCCAGTACGATAAAACTGGCCCGCATCTTGCTGACCAGCGCGTAGGGCGCGTCGGTATTCAGAATTTTGGGGGTGTGCAGCGTCAGGGTGTTCGGGCCATTCCAGGCGTGGCGGGTGCCGATATGATTCAGCAGTTCCAGAATGGTAGACACGTCCGACAGACGCGGAATCCCGTGCAAAGTGATCGGCTCACTACTGAGAAGGGTGGCGACGATAATCGGCAGGGCAGCATTCTTGCTGTGTTGGATGGCGATTTCGCCGCTCAGTTCGCGGCCTCCTCGAATGTGCAGTGGGGTCAATTGCATGGACAATCCTTCCTTATCAGTGGCTGTAGATTCAGGTTCTGTAGCCTTGAGTGCGCGGTAAAGTACTTCAAAAGTAATACTACGCCGTATCTTACACATCATACACACGCGTTGTCCACAAAGAATGGCAACCGGTGCGGGTCAGGTGCAAGATACTCATGACACGGTAGATGTTGAGTGACTGCAAGATGCGTGATAG
>JAGLBK010000071.1 GCA_018260275.1 Deinococcus sp. | reverse complement strand
GATCCACGTGGGCAATGATCGAAAAGTTACGGAAGTTGGCGGTGCGCGGGTCGGTCACACAGAGCAGTCTACCGGAGAGCGGTGAACGATAGTGGTGTTTCGGTAAGCTGCCGCGCCGAGGTGTGACGGTTGTGCCTGTCTCCCGCTCTCCCTGAGAATATCGTATGCCTTCCGCGCCTTCTGGTCTGCCCCCGCTGGTCAATTCACAGGTCGAGTCCGTGCTGGGCGCCCCCGTTCACCGTGCGGCAGTGCTAAGTGGCGGGGACACCTCCGCCGTTTACCGCCTGGACACGGGGCGTGGGCCCTACGTGCTCAAGCTCCGGCGTGAACCAGGCGAAGTCCCTGCCCTGTTCTTTGCCGAGGCGCAGGGGCTGGCCCTGCTGCGTGACGCTGGGGCGCTGCCGGTGCCGGAGGTCCTGGCCTATGGTCGGGCGCCCGGCGACTGGTCGTACCTGCTGCTGAGCTATCTGCCGCCTGCTCCGGCCAGCCCCGCTGCTCAGAAGGCGCTGGGCCGTGGTCTGGCCGCATTGCACCGCGTCAGCGCCACGCAGTTCGGCGGCACGCCCGACAATTTCATGGGGCCTTTGCCGCAGGCCAACCCGGCGTGTCCCACCGCTGCCGAGTTCTTCTGGACGGCGCGGCTGGCTCCCCAGCTTGCACTGGCAGGAGGTCGGCTGAGTGTGGCAGAACTGGCGCAATTCGAGCGGCTGCGTGAGCGCCTGCCCGCGCTGATCCCACCTGAAGCTCCGGCGCTCGTGCACGGCGATCTGTGGCACGGCAACGCGCTCTATACGGCCTCTGGCCCGGCACTGATCGACCCGGCGCCCACCTACAGCCACCGCGAGGTCGACCTGAGTCTCATGCAGCTTTTCGGCGGCTTCGACGACCGGGTCTTCGCCGCCTACGCCGAAGCCTTTCCGCTGGCGAGTGGCTGGCAGGCCCGTTCCGAGCTGTGGAACCTCTACCCGCTGCTGATGCACCTGAATGCCTTCGGGGCAAGCTATCTCGGGCGGCTCCGAACGGCGCTGGCACATGCTATCGATCTCTAAGAGCGTGTTCTTAAAGGGTCGGGAAGTTTTTAAGATGCGATGGAGACGCAGTTTCTGACCCTCGCCCCTTGTGGGAGAGGGCCTCGCGTAGCGAGGGGTGAGGGGGCGATGCGGCAAACTTTAACGACCCACACGACGAAATACAAATGGGGTGTGGTTTGTGCGGGAGACTTTATAAACCCGCTCTAAAACGGAGATACTTTATAAATCGCTTGACTTTATAAAGCATAAGGAGCAGTATGGAGCCATGACTGCTTCTTCCACTATTCCCGTGACCATCCTGCCCGCGCAAACCCGTGTCGGCGCGATCACCCTGCTGGCCCGTGACCTGCCCCGCCTCGCCGCGTTTTATACCGAGCTGTTGGGGCTGCAAACCCTGTCGCAGACGGCTGGTGAAGTGCTGCTGGGCGTGCAGGGTCAGCCACTGCTGCGCTTGCAGGATGCGGCGGCGTTGCCTGCCCCGGCCCGCAGCCGTCCTGGGCTGTACCACACGGCCTTTTTGCTGCCGACCCGTGCCGATCTGGGGCGCTGGGTCGCCCACGCCGCCCGCCTGGGCCTGCGCCTGGGCAGCGGCGACCACCTCGTCAGCGAGGCGTTTTACCTGAACGACCCCGAGGGCAACGGCATCGAGGTCTATGCCGACCGCCCGCGCCACAGCTGGACGTGGCACAACGGGCAGGTGCAGATGGATACCCTCGCGGTGGATGTCGGGGCGCTGCTGGCGGCGGCGGGCCTGCGCCCCGAACAGCTCTCGGAACCTGTGAGCGAGCCGTATCAGGCCCCGGCTGATTTGCAGATCGGGCACATTCACCTGAAGGTCGGGAATGCCGCGCAGGCCGCCCAGTTTTACCGTGACGCGCTGGGGCTGGACCTCGTCTCGGCGCTGCCGGGGGCCTCGTTCATGTCGTGGGGCGGCTACCACCACCATGTCGGCCTGAACGAGTGGGAATCGCGCGGTCAGCCCCAGCCAGCAGCTTCCGCTTCCGGCCTGGGTGAAATCGAGTTCGTGACCCCTGACCTCAGCGGCCTGCGCGGGCGGCCCGACGTCACCGACCACGGCGACCATCTGGCCCTGCAAGACCCCTGGGGCAACCGGATCACCGTGCGTCAGGGCTGAGCAGTTAGGGGCGGCGGCGGCGACTTAGGACGGTGGGGACGGTGGAACGTAGCGCCACTGCACGCCGCCGAGGCCACTGGCGACGGTGGCGCGGCCAGTCAGGGGGCCTGTCCCGTCCTGTACGGTCTGAATCGACAGAACATTCCAGCCCTGTCGCAACTGGTAATTCACGTCTATCTGGGCATTCTGGCTGCTGCCGTCGCTACGGCTGAGGGTGCAATCCTGGGTGCCGCTGAGGCTGACTGCGCGGTCGGCGTAGGCGTACTGGTGCCAGAGGTTGATGGTCTGCGCGTTCTGCCCGGCCATCGCCTGCCCCGCCAGTCGCAGTGTGGCCGGGGTAGCCGCAGTGGTCGCGCCTGTCGGCACGAAATAGGCGCTGTTTACGACGGCGAACCGTGCCGCCGGGTCACTCGACTTCAGGCCGCCAGGGCACTGGCTGCGGCTGAAGCCCAGCAGGTCCAGGGCGGGCAGCAGGGGCAGCAGTCCCACCTGGCCGCCCGCCGAAAGCTGTGGCGGGGCGGGCAGCGTGATCGTATACAGCCCGCGCTGATCGACTGGAAAGTGAACCAGGGGCCGCAGCTGCTGGTCACCCACATCGAACTCGAAGGTCACAGTGCCCGTGCTGGGCGGATAAAGTACCGCGCCCTCGACACCAGAACTGGCTACACCGGCCGCCGTATTGCCGGTCTGACTGCCGCCACCACCGCAGGCGGTCAGGCCCCAGAGCAGCAGCGAACAGAGCAGCAGGCGAGAAAACTTCATGACTGTAAAGAATTTTACACCGAGTCCTGCCCGTGGGTCTGACGGCCCTTAAGCCTGAACCCGTGCCCTGGAACCCGCAAACCTGGGCCGCAAGGTCCAGAGCACGTATACTGAGCAATTGGCACCCAGCCGCACTCCCGCCGCGTAGCAACTTCGACCCGGCGAAAATTGAGAGCGTGGCCCTAGAAGGAGGTACGCCCATGCAGGAACTTTTAGATCAACTGGCGTCACTCCGGGAGTATCTTTGACATTCCCGGCAAAACCCGCCGCCTGAACGAACTCGACCGTGAACTCAGCGACCCAGACCTCTGGAACGACTCGGGCCGGGCGCGGCAGGTCAATCAGGAAGCTGGAACCGTGCGCCGCATCGTCGAGGAATACAACGACCTGACCTCCAACGCCGCGAGCCTCTCCGAGATGCTCGAAATGGCCGACGAGGAAGAAAAGGAAATGCTGGCCGAGGAGCAGGCTAACCTCGCCCAGCGCGTGGACGACCTATACCGCGAAACGCTGTTCACTATGAAGCACGCCGACACTGCCGCCATCGTGCGCGTGAAGTCGGGTGCGGGGGGCACCGAGTCGCAGGACTGGGCCGGGATGCTCGAACGCATGTTTATGCGCTGGGCCGAGCGCCGGGGCTACAAGGTCGAACTGATCGACCAGCAAGACGGCGACCAGGCCGGGATCACCAGCGCCGAATTCATCATCCGGGGCGAAAAGGCTTACGGCATGATGGCCCCCGAGCACGGCGTTCACCGGCTGGTGCGCGTGTCGCCCTTCGACAGCAACAACCGCCGCCACACCTCCTTCGCCTCGGTCGAAGTGGTGCCGGAAGTGCCTATCGAGGAAATCAACATTCACATTCCCGATTCCGACCTGCGCCGCGACGTCTTTCGTTCGCAGGGCGCGGGCGGGCAGGGCGTGAACACCACCGACTCCGCCGTGCGCCTGACCCACTTGCCGACCGGAATCGCGGTGGCCTCGCAGGTCACGCGCAGCCAGATCAAGAACCACGACATCGCGCTGCAAATCCTGAAGCAGCGCCTCTACGACATCGAAGTCAAGAAGCGCGAAGCCGAGGAAGCCAAGGCCCGTGGCGAGCAGAAAAGAATCGAGTGGGGGTCGCAGATTCGCAGCTACGTGCTCGACAAGCAGTACATCAAAGACCACCGCTCGGGTCTGATGAAACACAACCCCGACGACGTGCTCGACGGCGACCTCGACGAACTGATGTGGGGCGGCCTGGAATGGATGGCCGGGAAACGGGTGGCCGAGGAAGCTGGAGACGACGAATAGTTCTGGCTTTCCCCCGCTTCCTTAACCGCTTTTGCCCAGGCAGAGGCGGTTTTTTAAATGGGCCGCGTAGTGTGGAGCATTTACCGTAAGAATGTTTCGCACTGTTGACCCTCGCCCCTTGCGGGACTTGTAAAGCTCCGCAGGAGAGAGGGCCTTGCGAAGCAAGGGGTGACTCGCAGAGCTGCGTAGCAGAGGGGGCCACAAGGCAACTTCTTTTTGTCAAATGTTCTAGAACTACACAAAGCGCTTTCCCGACGCCGAAAACTGGTGACCCACCTCTACGGCAGCCCCTCAATCAGCTCTCAGTAAATGCTCCCAGCGCCCTGAACCGCGCTGCCCGCTGCGCCTTGAGTTCTTCGGGACTCAATTTGCCCAGTTCGTCAAGGTGGCGGCTGATGACCGGGCCGAGCAGTTCGGCGGCGAGGTCCATATCGGTGTGGGCGCCGCCCGCCGGTTCCGGCACCACTTCCTCGACGATGCCCAGTTCCAGCAGGTCGGGCGCGGTCAGTTTGAGGGCTTCGGCGGCCAGCGGCGCTTTGGTGGCGTCTTTCCAGATGATGCTGGCGGCTCCCTCGGGCGAGATGACCGAGTACCACGCATTCTCCTGAATCAGCACGCGGTTGCCCACGCCCACGGCCAGCGCCCCGCCCGAGCCGCCTTCACCGATGACCACGCATACGGCGGGCACACGGAGCTGAACCATCCGCAGGATGCTCTCGGCGATGGCCCAGCCCTGCCCGCGTTCCTCGGCTTCCAGACCCGGATACGCGCCCTGGGTATCGATCAATGACACGACGGGCAGGCCAAAGCGGTCGGCCAGATTCATCAGGCGCACGGCTTTGCGGTAGCCTTCCGGGTTGGCGCTGCCGAAACGGCGCTTGATCTTGCTCTTGGTATCGCGGCCTTTTTGCTGAAGCAGCAGCATGACGGGGCGACCCTGCCAGCGGGCCGGGCCACCGATCAGCGCGGGGTCGTCGCCGAATTTGCGGTCGCCGTGCAACTCGTGAAACTCGGTACACAGCCGCTCAACATAATCCAGGGCGGTAGGACGGCCTGGGGTACGGGCCAGCTTGACACGCTCCCAGCGGGGAGTTTCGGTGCTTTCACTCGGGCTAGCTTCGGTTTTACTCTGCTGGGCGCGGTACTTTTCGACCTCGGCCCGCAGCGGCGAAATGATGGTATCCAGGTTCTGCCCGGTCTTGCGGGCGGTGGCTTCCAGGTCGCGCAGGCGGGCTTCGAGTTCGCGCACGGTATCGCTGAAGGTGCTCACGCGCTGACCGCCCGCTTCATCAGAAGGCCCAGCAGACTGGCGATGTACTGGCGCTGCTCCCGGCGGTCGACCACGTCGTCGACCATGCCGTGTTCCAGCAGAAATTCGGAACGCTGAAAGCCTTCGGGCAGATTCTGGCGAATGGTCTGCTGAATCACGCGCGGCCCCGCAAAGCCGATCAGTGCGCCAGGTTCGGCCAGGATCACGTCGGCGATGGTGGCAAAGCTGGCGGTCACGCCCCCGGTGGTCGGGTCGCTCAAAATGCTGATGTACGGCAGGCCCTTTTCGGCCAGAGCTTCGATTGCCACGGTGGTTTTTGCCATCTGCATCAGCGATAACGCACTTTCTTGCATCCTGGCCCCGCCGCTGGCCGACACGATGACCAGGGGCAGGCCCGCCTGCGCGGCATGTTCGGCGGCGCGGGTAATCTCCTCACCGACCACGCTGCCCATGCTGCCGCCGCTGAAGGCGAAATCCATCACGGCGACGGTGACTGGCACGCCCAGAATGCTGCCGGTGCCAGTCATGATCGCGTCGGGTCGCCCGGTCTTTTCCTGGGCGCGGCTCAGGCGGGCCGTGTACGCCTCGGTATCCTGAAAGTTCAGTGGATCAGTCGGATGAAGATGGCCCGACAGCTGCCGGAAGGAATCGTGGTCGATCAACACGTGAATGCGCCGCTGGGCGTCGAGGCGCAGGTGGTGGCCACACTTGGGGCACACGAACGCGTTGGTGTCGAGGTCGCGGTTATAGAGGGTTTCCTTACAGGCCGGGCACTGGGTCCACAATTCGGGTGCGTCCGTGCTCGCCTGCTGCTGGGGGCGGCGTCGGCGGAAAAAGCGATCTAGGGCCATGTGAGTCAATTCTCCTTGACTTCCATTCTAATGATGCGCCGCGGCCCGAATTGCACCGGGTTCAAGAGACGGGACGCAGTCAAAGTTCCTGGTGTGCTCGACCACACTATGTAACAGTGCTACGTAATAGTGCCGCTCAACCCAGCTTGCGCTTGAGGTAATCGTCCATCTGGTCGAGTTGCAGGTTCAGGTCGCGTTGCAGGTTGTCGATCCGCGCGGCCAGCGAGGCGATTTCAGAAGCGCTGCCTGCCTTGCTGTCTGGTAGAGCGCGGTTTCCCAGTTCGGCAAAGCGCTGATCCAGGCTGCTCTGAAGCTGGGCAAAGCGGCTGGCTTCCTGACTGTCCAGACTGACCCGCAGGGCGTCCATGTCGCGCAGCAGCTTGGCACTGTCAGCCTCGGCCCGCAGTTTAGTGACGCCCGCCCAGAAGTAAAAGATGAGCAACGGAATAAGCAGCAGCCCCAGCAGCAGCAGGCCCAGCGGCATATTCTCGTAGGTCGCGAATCCCAGGTTCAGCGGGTGCGGATCGGTCAGAAAATTCATGTTCAGGGCCGCGAGTAAGCCGATCAGCACCAGAAAGATGATAAGAATGACAATCCGCATGATTCGAGCATAGGGTGCTGCGCCTGAGCTACTTCTCGAAACGGCTTGCGGGAAAGTTAAGACTGGGGTCGGCGCACGGGGTGTATACAATCCCGGAACGTCCCTGTAGGCTGGACGAATGCTGTCTTTGCAGAAGGCGTCCACCATTCTCGGTGCGTTCGGGGCCGAGCAGCCCGAGTGGGGTGTGCGGGCGCTCGCGGCCCAGCTGGGGATTCCCCGCGCGACCGCCCACGCCTATCTGGCGGGCCTCACCGAAGCTGGATTTCTGCGGCGCACCCCGGCGGGCAAGTACCGCCTGTCTTGGCATCTGGCCGAGATGGGAGCCGAACTCACGGCGGCGCTGCCCTGGTTTCAGGACGCGCGCGCGCTGATTACCCGGCTGGCTCTGGAAGTGCGCTCGGTGGCTTTTTTGTGCATTCTGGAAGGCGAAAACATCGTGGCGGCCATCCGCGAACGCCATCCCGACGCCGATATCGATCTGCCGCTGGATATCTACCTGCCCGCGACCGCCACGGCCAGCGGCAAGCTGCTCTATGCCTTTGCCGACCTGACCCCTAAAACCTTTGAACCCTGCACCCAGAGCAGCATTACCACCATCGACGAGTGGCATACCGAGGTCGAGCGGGTGCGGCGGCTGGGCTACGCCTACAGCATCGAGGAATGGATTCCGGGGCAATGCACGCTGGGGGTGCCGTATCACCACGGCGATCAGGTGGTCGCCAGCATCGGCGTGCAGATGAGCGCCGAGCGGTATCTGCGCGAGGAACGGCAGATTCGCGAAAAGGTGCTTCAGATCGTGCATGAAGAAGAGCAGCTCGCCTGAAGATGTACGTGTGCACCGATGTCGATTACCGCGAAGGCGGGACAGCCCGCGCCGCCGCCGTGTTTTTTGTGGCCTGGGCCGATGCCGAAGCGACTTTAGAGCGAGTCGCACAAGTGCGCGGGGTAGCGGAGTATCAGCCGGGCCAGTTTTATCAGCGGGAGTTGCCCTGTCTGCTGGCAGTACTGAAAGGGCAGCTGAGCGGCCTGCAAGCGGTCATCATCGACGGTTATGTGACGCTGGACACCACTGGACGCCCCGGCCTGGGCCAGCATCTTTATGAGGCGCTGGGTGGACAGATTCCGGTCATCGGCGTGGCGAAAACGGCGTTTCAGGGGTCGCCCCATGCCGCGCATGTCCAGCGGGGTGAGGCGCAGACTCCGCTGCATGTCACGGCAGCCGGAATAGAACTGGCGCAGGCCGCCACACACATTCAGCAGATGCACGGGCCCTACCGTTTGCCCACGCTGCTTAAGCGGGCAGACAGGTTGTGCCGGGAGGCGCCCTGAAGATTAACCTTCCCTGAATTCAAAACTTGAGCGTACTACACTCAAGTCTATTGACACTCCTCAACTGTGGCCCTATGATACTGGCAGTTCAAAACTGCTGCCCAACTGGGCGCATATCCCCTGCATTCAAAGGAGTAAATAACATGGCTAAAGCTGTAGGAATCGACCTGGGCACCACCAACTCCGTCATCGCCGTCATGGAAGGCGGACGCCCCGAAGTGATCGTCAACGCCGAAGGTGGGCGCACCACCCCCAGCGTCGTCGCATACAAGGGCGACGAAACCCTGGTGGGCCAGATTGCCCGCCGTCAGGCCGCGCTGAACCCCGCCGCGACCCTGTTTGAAGTCAAGCGCTTCATCGGACGCCGCTGGGACGAAGTGAAGGAAGAAGCCGGACGCAGCCCCTTCGCCGTCAAGGAAGGCCCCGGCGGTAGCGTTCGCATCAGCGTAAACGGCAAAGACCTCGCCCCCGAGCAGGTGAGCGCCGAAGTCCTGCGTAAGCTGGTCAGCGACGCTAGCGCCAAGCTGGGCCAGAAAATCACCGACGCCGTGATTACTGTGCCTGCCTACTTCGACAACAGCCAGCGCGAGGCCACCAAGCAGGCGGGCGAAATCGCCGGTCTGAACGTGCTGCGCGTGATTAACGAGCCGACCGCTGCGGCACTGGCTTACGGCCTGGAGCGCAAGGGCAACGAAACCGTGCTGGTCTTCGACCTGGGCGGCGGCACGTTCGACGTGACCATTCTGGAACTGGGCGACGGCGTGTTCGAAGTGAAATCCACCGCCGGCGACACCCACCTGGGCGGCGCGGACTTCGACCACCGCATCGTGGACTGGCTCTCCGACGAATTCCAGAAAGAGCACAACTTCGACCTCCGCAAGGACAAGCAGGCCTTGCAACGCCTGATCGAAGCCGCCGAGAAGGCAAAAATCGACCTCTCCAACGCCTCCGAGACGACCATCAGCCTGCCCTTCATCACCTTCGACCCCGAAACCCGCACCCCCATGCACGTCGAAAAGGTGCTGACCCGCGCCAAGTTCGAGGAACTGACCGCCGACCTGCTGCGCCGCGTGCGTAAGCCCGTCGAGCAGGCCCTGGCCGATGCCAAACTGAGTGCCAGCGACATCAACGAAGTGATTCTGGTGGGCGGCTCCACCCGTATCCCCGCCGTCAAGCGAATTGTGCAGGAAATCACCAACAAGACCCCCAATGAGTCGGTCAACCCCGACGAGGCCGTGGCGCTGGGCGCTGCCGTACAGGCCGGGATTATTCAGGGCGACAGCAGCCTGGGCGACATCGTGCTGGTGGACGTGACCCCGCTGACGCTGGGCGTGGAAGTCAAGGGCGGCATGATTGCCCCGATGATTACCCGTAACACCACCGTGCCCGCCAAGAAAACCGAGATTTACACCACCGCCGAAAACAACCAGCCTGGCGTGGAAATCAACGTGCTGCAGGGCGAGCGCCCGATGGCGGCTGACAACAAGAGCCTGGGCCGCTTCAAGTTGGAAGGCATCCCGCCCATGCCCGCAGGCCGCGCCCAGATTGAAGTGACCTTCGACATCGACGCCAACGGCATTCTGCACGTGACCGCCAAGGAAAAGACCAGCGGCAAGGAAAGCAGCATCCGCATCGAGAACACCACCACGCTGGACAAGACTGACGTGGAGCGCATGGTCAAGGAAGCCGAGCAGAACGCCGCCGCCGACAAGGCCCGCAAGGAAAAGGTGGAGAAGCGCAACGGCCTGGACAGCCTGCGCGTGCAAGCCCTCCAGCAGATTGAGGAAAACACCAGCGCCCCCCAGGACGCCAAGGATAAGCTCAAGGCGCTGGCCGACGAAGCCGAGGAAGCGATTCGCAGCGAGGACGACAGCAAGATTGCCGACGCCCAGAAGAAGCTAGAAGAAGAACTGCGGAGCTTCATGACCGCCAACCAGCAGCAAGGCGGCGCACAGGCTGACGCCGAAGCCGCGCAGGGCCAGCCCAAGCAGGACGACGACGTGATCGACGCGGACTTTAAGCCTGCGGAGTAAAAAACTACCCTTCAGTCAGCTTCGCTGACAGCTCCCCTGAAAAGGGAGCCTTAAAGCGCACGAAATTAAAGGACGATGCCTCCACTGCCTCCCTTTTCAGGGGAGGTGCCCCGAAGGGGCGGAGGGGTTAACCCACCGGGGAGAGGAAGGCCAAAATGCCCCCTCTCCCTTTCTCCACACCCAAAACGCCTAAGCTGAAACTATGTTTAACAACCCGTTCAAGAAAAAGGAAACCAACATGAGCGACGACACCAACAAGACCGACGGCAAGACCATTGAGAACGAGACGGGCGACACCAGCGAGAACATCAAATTCGGGGCCGACGATACCGAATTGCGTGCCGGAGACGAAACCGACGCCGACTTTGCCATGCCCGACGGCTTCCCCGACATGGACGAAAACATGATGGGGCAGGTGCAGGACATGATGACCAAGCTCCAGCGTTACGACGAACTGGAAGCCGAAAACGCCGACCTGAAGGGCAAACTGGGCCGCCTGGCCGCCGATTTCGAGGGATACCGCAACCGCACCGCCGCCGAGAGCGCCGAGGCCCAGAGCAAAGGCGTGAGCAAGGCCGCCGAAGCCCTGATGCCCGTCTACGACGATGTGGAACGCGCCCTGAGCATGGGCACTGAAGACCCTACCAAACTGGTTCCTGGGATGCAGGCCGTGCTAAACAAGGTGCTGCTGGTGTTCGGCGGCCTGGGTCTGGAAGCCACCGGACGCGAGGGCGAACAATTCGACCCGCAGTGGCACGAGGCGATTCAGGTCGTCGAGGGCGACGAGAACGAAAAGATTGTGCAGACCTACCAGCTGGGCTTCCGCATGGGCGACAGGCTGGTGCGGCCTGCGCGAGTGATGGTCAGCCGGAAAGGATGATGGGGGATAGATGATGGGTGATGGAAAAAAACAGCTTCAGCACAGGCAAAAGCCTGTCTCTCTATCATCCATTTCCTATGATCCATCACCGTTACACGGCGTCACCCTCGCCCAAATCGTCACGCACCTGCACGCTGAATACGGCTGGGACGAACTCGCTCGCCGCGTCCCCGTGCGCTGCTTTGAGCGCGACCCCAGCCTGAGCAGCAGCCTCAAATTTCTGCGTAAAACGCCCTGGGCGCGGGAGCAGGTCGAGGCCGAATATGTCAAGCAGGTACGCCGCGAAGACCACAACGTCATCATCGACGAGGTCAAGCGCGGGCAAACGCTGAACTTTACCGGCGTCAGCCAGACCAAACTGCACGCGGCGCTGGGCTGGATGCTGCGCCACCTGGAGCAGAACGCCCAGAACCTCAAGCTCTACTTTTTGCCCACCCTGGCGCAGATTGAGGACGTGAATTTCTGGCCGGATACGGAGCCGCTGCCTCTGCTGAGTCTGGCGATTGACCGCTCAGCGCTGGGCGCGGGCGACTACGAGCCGGGGGTCATTGCCGAGCTGCTGCGGCGCGGGGCCGACGTGAACGACTCGCGCTTCTGGCTGCCGCTGCTGCATACGGTAGACGTAGAAGGGCAGGCGTACCGCGGCAAAACCCGCGCCCCCCGCACCGACATTCTGGATTTGCTGCTCTCGCACGGGGCCGACCCGGCGCTGACCGACCCGCAGGGCCACACGGCTCTAGCGATTGCCAAGGCGTATGGGCTGCGGGCAGTGGTGAATAAGTTACGGCCCCCCTCACCCCTTGCTGCACAAGGCCCTCTCTCCTCCGGAACTTTGTAA
>JAGLBK010000070.1 GCA_018260275.1 Deinococcus sp. | reverse complement strand
GTGAGTATCCCCTGCTTACCCAGCATGGCGACGTGGGCCAGCGAGCCGCGAATATCTTGCTCGGCGAGGCGCTGGTCAAAGCCGACGGAAGCGTTGAAGAGTTCCACGAGTTCGGCGGTTTTCTCGGCAAAACGCCCGCCCCAGAGTTTGGTTTCTTGGTTATTGCTCATGCAATCCTCCTCTTTCAGTCCAGCACAAAATTATCCAATGCCTTCCAAAACTTTTCCAAGGCCATAAAGTCCAGATAAATCAACGCGATGAAGCCGATTCGGATGAGCCAGTTGAATTTAAGACCTAAAATCAGCAATACAATCGGAAAGGCGCACATGGCCGCTAAAACCAGAAAAATCAGCGGCGTAAAGATATTCACTGTTTGTCCATATCCTTCACCGCAGGCTCCATTATGGCCCCGTGAACTGCTTGACCGCGCCGTCTACTTTGCTTTTGAACACGAAGTAATACAGCAAAAAGCCCGTAGCGATAGCCCCGGCCATCACTGTCATGCCACATGTATCCACGGGCGGTTTAGCGACGGCCTCATTACACAGTTGCGCCGCCCGCTGAGGCCCCAGCCGCCGCACGTCGCGCAGGGCCACCGCCCCGTTCGAGCAGTCAGGCAGCAGCACATAGGCCGCCTGGGGCGTATCGTCGCGGATTTCCTTGAGGTAAACGCGCTGCACATTCGCCACGTCGTGACCGACCTTGATATCGGCTCCGCCCGCCGTAAAACTTGGTGCACAGGAGGACAGGGAAGCGGCCAGCATCAGAGAGCACATGACTGTAACGCGGTTTTTCATAGTTCTGTCCGCAGGTTAGCACTCACCGGAGAAGGCAGACGTGGCAGGGCAAATCTTCACGGTGGCGACAGCTTCAGCTTCATCTCGTTCGTCGGCCTGAACCCCAGTTTTTCGTACAGGGGCCGCCCCGCTTCCGAGGCGTGCAGGCTGATAAGAGTGACCTCCCGCGCCGCGCATTCGGCCAGCACACGCTCCAGCAAAAGCCGCGCCAGTCCCTTGCCGCGCTGGTCAGGCCGAACATAGACGTTCATGACATAGGCCCGCGTGTGGTGCGGGGTATCGGGGTTCGGCGGCAAATCCTGCCAGAGCAGGCCCGCGCCGCCCACGACCTCATCGCTTGCAACCTCGCCGTCCCTCTCGGCCAGAAAGCCCGTGTACAGGCCGCTAGCCAGCGCCCGCCGGTGCCACGCCAGCGAGGAATCATGCACCCGCGCCAGTTTCGCGGCGTCCTCGCCCATGTCAAGGAACATGGCGTCACGCTGCCGGGCAATGGTTTCGGCGTCGGCAGGTGTGGCGGGGCGAATGTTCACACTCGCTCCAGACGATAAAAGTGAAGGGCGGCATTCCCGTAAGCCAGCTTTGTCAGCCCATTTTTTTCCAGTACCTTGACCGACGCGGCGTTCTCTGTCAGTACCAGCGCCATCACCGCGCCAGCCCGTAAGGTTTCAAAGCCGTAATGCAGCAACCCTTTCACCCCTTCCGAAGCCAGGCCGCGCCCCCACGCTGAGAACTTGAGACGGTAGCCCAGTTCGATGTCATTTGGGAAGGGATAGCCCGAGTCGAAGTACGGCGCAGCTCTGAACGGACGGAGCATAAACCAGCCGATGAATTCCTGTGTTTCCCGTTCCAGAGCAGCGAAAACGCCATAGCCCGGAGCCAGGGCATAGGCGGCGCGGTAGCCGGGAAGGTCCACTGTCCGAATGGTTGCCAGTTCTGGTGTCTGGCCCGCGATATCGGTGTAACGCGTGACTCTGGGATCACTGTTCAGTTCGAAGAGCGCCTCAGCGTCGGCGGCAGTGAATTCACGCAGCACCAGACGCGGCGTTTCCAGTAGCGTCATCCCACCCGCTCCCGAATCTGCGCCAGATGGTGCAACTGATGCGCCACGTAATCCTGCGCGGCAAATTCCAGCGTGACCCTCTCGCCGCCGCCAATGCTCAGGCGGTGGGCCAGAGCGTCGGCGGACAGGCGGGCGATGACGTGCGCCAGTTGCAACTGATATGCCTGCCACAGCGCCAGCAGGTCGGCCCAGTCGCGCTGCTGCCAGCCGCCCACACTGACCCAGGCCTGCTGGTCGTAACCGGGGAGGCTCAGACCATCCTCTGCCGAGGCCCGCACAAACCGTGCATGGTTGTTCACGCCGCTGTCGATCAGGTGACCCAGGATTTCCTTCGCACTCCAACTCTCCGGCGCGGGCTTACGGCTGGCTTGCTCGTCGCTCACGGTCTGGAGGAACGGAAAATGCTCGGCGACGACAGCGGAGAGGTCAGACATAGGTTCACTCTACGGGTCATGTGCAAGGCAGGCAATACAAAAAACCCGACCTCGCGGGCCGGGCAATCTGGAACTCTGGTAAATGAGCTTAACGGTTGAGCATGTAGTTGATACCAATACGCAGACCGTACCCGAAATCGACGTGGGTATCCCCGCTGGCGAGCTGAATATCAGGCCCGGCGTTGACTTCACCGAAGAGGCTCAGTGGGGTGCTGATCTGATACTTCAACCCGACGAGGCCGTGAGGGTAAATACCGACGCCGGTGCCGTTGCTGTTATCATTGATACCCACGCCCGCGCCCAGACCCAGGCCGTAATAGGGGCTAATACCCGAGCCGAGAGACTGGCTACCGAAGTTGGACAGGTAGTCTACCGAGCCACCCAGCGTGAGCTGGTTGAAGTCAAACTGAGTGGCATCGAGGTTCAGGCTGTAACGCATAGCGCTCGTTGCTGTGCGGTCGGTCTGGTAGTGAATGCTAAAGCCGGAACCGATCGAGCCGCCGACGTAGTTTGCCGCCGAAGCCGTCGAAATAGCGCTGAGGGCCAGGAGTCCAATAAGCGTCTTCTTCATGAGACTCAGCATAACGAGTGCCGTAAAACAGAAAGTTCCTTAAATCTTTAGGGCTTTCCAATCTTCAGTTGTCTACAGATCGAGGGGCGCTAGGGGAGCCGGGGGCAGGCAGGAAGTCAGGTGAAGGCGCAGGAGCCGCCGGACAGCGCCGGGTGAGGTTCCGTCATTCCGCCCCGCGCTCATCCCAAAGGCTGACGCCCCCGCTCCCCAAATCCGCCAGACTGGCCCCATGACCCTTCCGCTGACGCTGCTGGCCCTCCTGCTCGGCGGCGGACAGGCCCGGCCCGTTCAAGTCCCACCCGCCAAGGCCGCCGCGCCCGCTACCGTCACTGCTGGGCCGGATACCGAATTGGCGAGGCTGCGGGCCAGGTATGTCGGGAAAGAGGTTTGGGTGTATGGAGACGCGCCGCTACACTGTTACACGAAAAACAGGGTTGTCGATATTTCCGGCCCGTTCACGGAGCCTGTGCGAGTCGTCGGTCTTCAGCGGTGGTCGGGAACAGTGAGCCGCACCCGACGCGTTTTGCCTGAACTGCCCATCAAAAATGCCTTGCTGCTGCGAGTGCGCCCTCCCGACAGCTTCAAAGAGGGCTCGTGGGGAATGGCCGGCGACTCGGCCAGTTTACGCCCACTGGAAGGGACAGGTTGCCGCGAATTTTTGCTGCCGTTCGTCAACGGGGCGGACATGCTTCAGTTTTTCAGCCTGACCCCGCCCGACGCCGCTATGAGAAAGGCGCTCGCCCCTTTTCATAAGCCCGATAATTCCGCCAGCATCATTGGACTGTCGCACCAGCAGGTGCTGTGGCTGCGCGGCGTGCCGGATGAGCCTCGGGGCAACCTGCCCACAATTTTGCAAGCGCCTGCCTGGATGTGGTACGGCCCGCCCGGATACGGTGACTTCGTGTTCCATTTCCAGAATGACCGCGTGGTGAAGGTGGAAGCGCCGAGCGCGATGCCGTGAGTTGGGACTGATAGCCATGAGCCATGTGGGAAAATCCTCACGGCTCATAGCTCATGGCCTGACCCCGTATTAAGAGGCAGAGAATCAGATAAACCCTGAGCGTGTGACCAGCAATATTTCCCATATCTCGCGGGCTACACTGATTCCCATGATTGGAAAAACCTACACCACCATGCTGGGCGGCAAACCGCTGACGATAGAGACAGGCAAACTTGCCAAGCTGGTGTCGGGCAGCGTCACCGTGCGCTACGGCGACACCATCCTGCTGGTGACCGCCCAGGCCAGCGACACCCAGAGCAAGCTGGATTTTCTGCCGCTGACCGTGGAATTTGAGGAACGCCACTACGCGGTGGGCAAAATCCCCGGTAGCTTTCACCGCCGCGAGGGTCGCCCCGGCGAAAAAGCCATTCTAAGTGCCCGGATTACCGACCGCCAGATTCGCCCGCTGTTCCCCAAGGGCTACCGCCACGAGACGCAGGTGATTATCACGGTCATCAGCGCCGACGGCCAGAACGCGCCCGACGTGCTGGGGCCGATTGGGGCTGCCGCCGCCCTGAGCATCAGCGACATTCCCTGGGCTGGCCCCACCGCCTGCGTGCGGGTCGGGCAAGTTGACGGGCAGTACGTGGTCAACCCCACCGCCGAACAGCTTTCGCGCAGCCGCCTGGATTTGGTCGTGGCAGGCACCAAGGACGCCGTGATGATGGTGGAATGTGGCGCACAGACCGCCAGCGAGGACGAACTGGTCAGCGCCATCGAGTTCGCCCACGCCGAGATGCAGGGCGTGATTGCGCTGATTGAGCAGATGCGTGCCGAAGTCGGCCACGAGAAATTCAACTTTCTGGTCGAGCAGGATTTGGCGCACGATTATGTGCCTGAACTGGCTGCCAAAGCCCTGGCGGGCGGCCTAAAAGACGCCTTGCTTACCCACGGCAAAAAAGACCGCAGCGCCAAGACCAAGGCCCTGCGCGACAGCATCATCGCCGGGTATGTGCCTGACCCGGAAGCCGAGGGCGCAGCCGAACTGATTACCGCGCTCAAGAATGCCTTCTCCAAGGTGGAAAAACAGGAACTGCGTCGCCTGATTCTGGAAGACGACCTGCGGGCCGACGGGCGCAACTCCAAAACGGTGCGCCCCATCTGGATTGAGGCGCGGCCCCTGCCCACTGCCCACGGCAGCGCCATTTTTACGCGCGGTGAGACGCAGGTGCTGGGCGTGACTACCCTGGGCACCGAGCGCGACGAGATTCTGATTGACGACCTGAGCGAGGAATCCGGCGATAAGTTCCTGCTGCACTACAACTTTCCGCCGTACTCCACCGGCGAGGTCAAGCGCATGGGCGGGCAGTCGCGCCGCGAAATCGGTCACGGCAACCTGGCCAAGCGGGCCATCCGGGCCGTGCTGCCCAGCTTTGAGGAGTTCCCGTATGTGATTCGGGTGGTGGGCGAGGTGCTGGAATCCAACGGCTCCAGCAGCATGGCGACGGTGTGCGCCGGAACCCTGAGCCTGATGGACGCGGGTGTGCCGCTCAAGGCCCCGGTAGCGGGCGTGGCGATGGGTCTGGTGATGGAAGGCGACAAATACCGCGTGCTGACCGACATCCTGGGCATGGAAGACGCGCTGGGCGACATGGATTTCAAGGTCTGCGGGTCGGCGGAGGGTGTCACCGCGCTGCAGATGGACATCAAGGTGGGCGGCATTACTCCGCAAATCATGCGTGAGGCGCTGGCGCAGGCCAAGGAAGGCCGCCTGCACATCCTGGGCAAGATGGCCGAGGTGCTGGCTCAGCCGCGCCCCGAACTCTCGCCCACCGCGCCGCGCATCGTGTCCATGAAAATCAACCCCGAACTCATCGGCAAAGTCATCGGCCCCGGCGGTAAGCAGGTGCGCGAACTGGAAGCGATGGGCGCACAGGTCACCATCGAGGAAGACGGCACCATCCGCATCTTCAGCGCGTCGGGGAAGGACGCCGAGGCGGTCAAGGCCCGCATCGAGGCCGTGACCAAGGAAGCCAAGGTCGGTGAGGAATTCGAGGGCACGGTCGTCAAGATTGCGCCGTTCGGGGCCTTCATCAACATTTTCCCCGGCCAGGACGGGATGCTGCACATCAGCCAGATGAGCGAGCAGCGCATCGAGAATGTGGAGGACGTGCTGAAGCTGGGCGACACCCTGCGAGTCAAGATCGTGAATATCGACGACCGGGGCAAACTGGACCTAATTCGTCCCGAACTCGAAGGCAAGATCGCGCCGCGTGAACCGCGTGCCCCGCGTAGCAGTGAGCGTGGGCCGCGCCGCGAGTTTGGCGACCGTGGAGACCGTGGCCCCCGCCCGCCCCGTGCTTCTGAGGCTCAGGTCTCCGGGCAGGCAGCACCAAACGCCGCGCCGCCCGCCCCAGCCGCCACTACGGAGTTTGCCAGCAGTGAGTCGTCCAGGTCTGAGGCCACAAGTACCAAGGAGTAATTCGGACTGGCGCCTGAACCGGGCAGTTCTCGGTTGAATCCGGGCGCAGGCAAGTAGGAACAATACGGATTTCGCGGTCAATAGCTCCCGGTTACAGTTCGGCGTAGCCGGGAAAAGCGCCCAAATCCGCTCTGCAAGCAGCTCTACGAGTCCGCGCCGGTATCAAGTGGGTCAAGTAGGGGCGGAGCGTTCTCACGGTGCGGCGAACACCTGCGTCCAGAACGTCTTTAGCCTGCTGCCGGGCCGCGCCACGTAACTCAGGCCGATGTGCGTAAAGTCGCCCATGATGTTGTGGCAATGTCCGGGGCTGCGGAGCCACGCACTCACCACTTCCTGCGGCGTGGTCTGCCCGGCGGCGATATTTTCCCCGCTGCGGTTGACCACCAGCCCCGTCGCCAGCAGCCGGTCATGCGGTGAACTGCCGTCCAGCGCACTCTGATGGTCAAATACGCCGCTTAGGGCCAGCGTGACTGACTGGGCCACGGCGGCACTGTCGAGCGTGGAGTCGCGTTTGAGGGCGCCCAGGGCGGGGCCACCGACCTTTTTGGTCTGACAGTTCCAGCCCCTGGCGCGGGCCTGATTGGTCAGCCGGAACACTTCAAGGTCAAAGGGCGCACTGGTGTTCACCGGAGCCGTGGTAAAGCTGAGCGACTTTTCGAGAGGCCCAGTCAGGCCCAGTACGCGCACGGTGGCGCGGTGGCGTCCGGGCGCGAGGGACACCAGCTCGGATTTGATCTGAGATCCCGTTTTCGCCAGCGCAATTTCCTGGCCGTCGAGCCAGTAACGGGTGGCCCTGGGAGCATAGGCCACGCTGCCGCTTTCGCTCAGGCGTACGCCACTGGGGGTCAGCAGCAGGGTCAGGGCGGCGTGTTCCGGCCCCGCCGATTTCACCTCAAGAACCTGTCTGGCCACGCTGCTCTGAGCACTGGGCGTGCTGATCCGGACACTGGTGGTGTAGCGCCCTGGACGGTAAAACGTGTGACTGACCGTCTGGCCGCTGGCCCGGTTGCCGTCCCCGAAATCCCAGCTGACCTGATAGCCCGCCGGGGTGGTGGCGGTAAACCGAACCGTCAGCGGAGCCAGCGCCGCGTCGCTGAAGCTGTAGCTGATTTTAATGTCGCTTTTCTGACCTGGCCCCCGTTGACCCGGTTCCAGCTGGCCCAGCACTGGTGCACTCCAGAGCAGCAAGCCGAGCAAAACCAGTGCAGGGCGGGTAGAAGTGGCGGCAACGGCTTTGAGCATGACAACCTAGAGTAGAACACGCGCACTCCTGCAAAATTCGCGGGAAAGCTACCCTGGCAGTTGTTCGGGCAAAGTGCTCGCACAAGGCGCACGCGGCTTTCGGCAACTCCCAGTAAACTACAGTTTGTTCCGAGAATTATAGACATTTGCCTAAATATCTTTGACAATCTGGTAACTTACCGCCACACTACCTGTATGCAGGGATGCGAAAACTGCAAATTGACCCCAAAAGAGGTGACGCTTTGAAACTGATTACTGCTGTCGTGCGGCCCGAACGGGTTCAGCAGGTCAAAGAGGCGCTGTTCAACGCTGGAATCAGCGGCATTACCCTGTCGCGTGTCAGCGGGCACGGGGGCGAAAAGGAAGTGGTCGAGCTCTACCGGGGTACCCGCGTGATGGTCGAATTCCGTGACAAAGTCGAGTTCCGGATGGCGGTCAGTGACCCCTTTGTGGACTTGGCTATCGACGCCATCTGCAAGGGCGCACGCACTGGCGAGGTCGGTGACGGCAAGATTTTTGTGCAGCCGCTTGAACGGGTGGTGCGTATTCGCACCGGCGAGTCCGACAGCGCCGCCCTCACACCCGTTAACGAAACCCGCCTCAACCCGGTCTAAATGGCCCGGGCTGAAGTGCAGGACAGGAGGAACTACCCCATGAAACTGAACCGAGTCCTATCCTTCGGCCTGCCCCTGGGCCTGATGCTGGCGGGCGCGGCGTTCGCCGCCGACACCAAACCCACCCTCAATTCCGGCGACACCGCCTGGATGCTGATCTCGGCGGCCCTGGTACTGCTGATGACCCCCGGCCTGGCCTTTTTTTACGGCGGCCTGACCCGCACCCAGAGCGTGCTGAACACCATGATGATGAGCATCGTTTCGATCGGTGTGGTGGGCATCCTGTGGACGCTGGTGGGCTACACCATCGCGTTCGGTGAGGGCGGCAATGCCCTGATCGGCGGCTTCGGTCACCTGGGGCTGGCGGGGCTAGCGAATCAGCTCACCGGCACCATTCCGACCTACGTGTTCGCCTCGTTCCAGGCCATGTTCGCCATCATCGCCCTGGCCCTGATCTCGGGCGCGGTGGTCGAGCGGATGCGCTTCGGGGCCTTCGTGCTGTTCGGCGCCCTCTGGAGTCTGCTGATCTACGCGCCGCTGGCCCACTGGGTCTGGAACAGTGACGGCTGGCTGTTCAAGATGGGAGCACTGGACTTCGCGGGCGGCACCGTCATTCACATCAGCGCCGGGATCAGCGCCCTGGTCGCCGCCTTCGTGTTGGGGCCGCGCATCGGCTTCCCGAAAAATGCCCACGTGCCCCACAACGTGCCGCTGGTGCTGCTGGGCGCGGGGCTGCTGTGGTTCGGCTGGATGGGCTTCAACGCCGGTTCCGCCACGGCGGCCAACCAGCAGGCGGGTCTCGCTTTCATCACCACGCTGATCGCTCCGGCGGCGGCCATGCTGACCTGGCTGCTGTGGGAAAGCAGCGGCGACGGCAAGCCCACCGCCGTGGGGGCCGCGACCGGGCTGGTCGTTGGGCTGGTCGCCATTACCCCGGCCTGCGCTTTCGTCAGCCCAATGGCAAGCATCGTGGTCGGTGTGCTGGGAGCCAGCGCCAGTTACCTCGCCGTGCAGGCCAAGCACCGTATGGGCGCAGACGACAGCCTCGACGTCTTTGCCTGCCACGGGGTCGCCGGAATCGTCGGGGCGCTGCTCACCGGGGCGCTCGCCTTTACCACCGGCAGCGGCAAGGCCTGGGGCGCTCAGATGCTGGTGCAGCTCATCAGCGTCATGACCAGCCTCGTCTGGGCGGGCGTGGGCAGCTTCATTCTGCTCAAGCTCGTGGCCGCCATCATGCCGCTGCGTGTGCCTGCCAGTCAGGAAATCGCGGGCATCGACATCAGCGCGCACAGCGAACAGGGCTACAGCGAAAGCGAAACCGGCCTGGGCGCTCCGGTGTTCCTCGGCGGCGACTGAATCCCTGATTGCTGCACCTCTGACCTCACTGCTCCAACTTCACCGCTCCTACTTCACTGCGCCCAGTCGCGGTCTCCTGACTCAGCACCTCCACGTTGTCCCGTCACCGAACGCATCCCCGGTGGCGGGATTTTTGCGGCCCGCGTGGTTCAGACGCTCACAGCAAAATCACGTCCACCTCTTCGCCGACCTGTACGGGCTGGCCTTCGGGCACCAGCACTAGCGCGTCGGCGTCGCTGAGTGACCGCAAGACGCCGCTGCTCTGCTGGCGGTAGTCGTGCACCTGCCCGTTTACTAGAGTGGCCCGCCAGAAAGCCGCCTTGTCGGCAATAGCCCGGAAAGGGGTCGCGGCCCGCAGCCTCAGCGTTTGCACCGGCTGCCCGGTGAGCGCCGGGCGCACGATGACGTGAAAGACCACCAGACTGCTCACCGGGTTGCCCGGCAGCCCGAACACCGGCAGCCCGTGCCAGCCGCCCAGCAGCGCGGGGCCACCGGGGCGCATTCTGACTTTCCAGAAGGCCACCCGCCCCTGTTCGATCAGCAGGTCGCGCATAAAGTCGTACTTGCCCATGCTGACGCCGCCACTGGTCAGCAGCACGTCGGCGCCGCCCGCCCTGGCGATGCTTCCCTTTAGGGCCTCGGGGCTGTCGGGGGCGTGCCCCAGCCAGATAACCTCGCAGCCGCACTCGCCCAGCATGGCGCTTAGGCCCACGCTGTTGCTGTCGTAGACCTGCCCGGCCATCAGCGGCGTGCCCGGCTCGACCACCTCGTCGCCTGTCGAGAGCAGCGCGACACGCAGCCGCCTGCGAACCTCGACCTGCGCGTGGCCCAGCGCCGTCGCCAGGGCCAGCCGGGGAGAAGTAAGGCGCTGGCCCACATACATGACTGTTTCGCCCGCCCGGAAATCGCCGCCCTCGTGGCGCACGTCGCCGGGACTGGCTGGGCGCAGCAGCAGGACATGATCGTCCGCGCCGCCTTGCAACTGCTCGACGGGGCAAATCGCGTCGGTGCCGGGCGGTAGGGGCGCACCCGTGTAAATCCGCACGCACTCGCCTGGGCCGACCACGCCGCCAAAAGGCACTCCGGCGCGGCTTTCTCCGCTGACCTTCAGGCGAACCGGGGCCGCCGCGCTGGCACCGAGGGTATCGGCCTCGCGGCAGGCGATACCGTCTAGGGCGCTCTCGGTGGCGCTGGGATGGCTGACCAGCGCCGTGAGGTCGGCGGCCAGCGTGCGGCCCAGGGCTTCGGCTACCCTCACGGTTTCGGGGCCGAGGGGCGGCAGCATGGCGGCGAGGCTCCGGCGGGCTTCTTCCACGCTGATGTGCATCGGGAACGGCGGCTGGTGCGGGGGCCGATTCTGGGGCTGGCTCATGCAGGCAGCATAGGCGCCAGCGCCAGCGTAGGCACCAGCTTCAGCAGAGGTGCGGCTCAGGTTGCTATGCTGCTGGCCGGATCACAGCCCCCCTCAGCTCGGGCCTGTGACGGAGGCCGCATGAAGATTACACAAGGCAGTCTGGTCGAACTGGACTACACCCTCACGGTGCGCGGCGAGGTCATCGACCAGAGCGCGCCGGGCGAGCCGCTGAGCTTTCTGTTCGGGCAGGGCGACATTATTCCGGGGCTGGAGCGGGCGCTGGAAGGTAAGGCTGTGGGCGACCAGTTTCAGGTCACGGTGCTGCCCGCCGACGCTTACGGTGAACATGACCCCGAGAGCGTGCTGGCGCTGCCCCGCACCGAACTGGACGAGGATATTGAGGTCGGCGCGACGTATTACACCCAGGTGCAAGACGGCAGTGTTATGCCT
This sequence comes from Deinococcus sp., assembly GCA_018260275.1. Classification (GTDB taxonomy): domain Bacteria; phylum Deinococcota; class Deinococci; order Deinococcales; family Deinococcaceae; genus Deinococcus. Next base: position 812 of record JAGLBK010000070.1, on the reverse strand, counting down.
TTCACCGTTGTGGCCCTGGAAGGCGATAAGGTGACGGTGGATTTCAATTCGCCACTCGCGGGTGAAACCCTGCACTTTGACGTGAAGGTGCTGCGCGTGAGCGACCCGGCCCACTTCACGCCGCCTGTTCAGGCCAGCTCACAGCGCCCTGTCCCGCAGCCCACTGGAGGAACTATGAACGTAGCCCAAGACAAAGTGGTCGATCTCGATTACAAGCTGACCGTTAGCGGAGAACTCATCGACCAGAGCGAACCCGGCGAACCACTGACCTACCTGCACGGCCACAGCAATATCATTCCTGGCCTGGAGCGGGCGCTGGAAGGCAAGGCCGTGGGCGATAGCCTGCAAGTCACCGTGCAGCCCGAAGACGGGTATGGCCCGCGTGACGAAGAAGCCATCGAGGACCTCAGCCGCGAGGATTTTGACGACGATATCGAAGTCGGCGCGACCTACTACGCCCAGTCCGAAGACGGCAGCGTGATTCCGTTCACCGTGCTGGCCGTGGGCGGCGACCAGGTCAAGGTGGACTTCAACCCGCCGCTGGCCGGGCAGACCCTGCACTTCGACGTAAAGGTGCTGGCCGTGCGCGACGCCACCGCCGAGGAACTGGAACACGGTCACGCCCACAGCGACGACATGCACGACCACTGAAGCAGCCCGCTTCAGACTTGACCTTTCAGGCCCCGGCCCACTGCGGAAACTTTCTGCGGCAGGTCGGGTATTTTTGCGTGCTGGCTCCCGCGACCCTACGACCAGAAAATTGAACTCAGGGTCAGGTTTAGGTCGGCAGCTCCTCCCCGGGCCGGAGCGCG
>JAGLBK010000006.1 GCA_018260275.1 Deinococcus sp. | reverse complement strand
CGACGAGGCGACCTCGGCCCTCGACCCCGACACCACCGCGCGGGCCGAAGCGGTGCTGAGCGAGTGGTGCGCGGCGGGTGAGCGGGCTGTGTTGATGGTCAGCCACGACCCGGCCCAGCGCACCCGCTTCGGCACGCGGCTGTTGCCCATTCGCCCTGATGTGGCAGAACTGGTGACGGAAGTGACGACGGGGGTGACGGCATGAGCCTGCAAATCGCCCTCTGGCAGGTCGCAGCGTCGGCGGTGCTGCTGCTGGTCAGCATCGGCCTGTCGTGGTGGCTGAAACTGGGCCTGGGACGCGAAATCCTGGTCGCGGGCGTGCGGATGACTGTGCAGCTGCTGCTGGTCGGGCTGATTCTGGCCTGGGTCTTTGCCCTCAAGCAGCCGCTGCCGGTGGTCGCCATCGGGCTGGTCATGACCCTGCTGGCAGCGCAGGCGTCCTCGGCGCGGCCCAAATACCGCTATCGCTCGCTGTTTCTCGACAGTTTCGTGGCGATTTTCGGCAGTTCCTTTCTGCTGACCGGGCTGACTCTCAGCGGCATCCTGCAGATTCATCCCTGGTTCGAGCCGCAGTACGCCGTACCGATTCTGGGGATGATTCTGGGCAACTCGGTCACCAGCGTGGCCCTGGGGGCCGAGCGTTTTACCTCCGACCTGCAGGCTCGCCGTGGCGAGATCGAGGGGCAGCTTTCGCTGGGCGCGACCCGCTGGGAGGCCGCGCACCCGCTGATTGCCACCGCCGTCAAAACGGGGATGATGCCGACCCTGAACAGCATGACCGTGATGGGCATCGTGAGCCTGCCGGGCATGATGACTGGGCAGATTCTGGCCGGGGAAAGCCCGCAGAACGCCGTGCGCTACCAGCTGGTGATGATGTTCGTACTGGCCGCCAGTTCGGCGCTGGGCAGCCTGGCCGTGGTCCTGCTGGCCTATACCCGCCTGTTCGACGACCGCGACCGGTTAAGAATCGAGCGGTTGCGAAAGCCCGCGGTCAAACCCGGCTGACGCTTTTTCGCTGCGCCAGCGCACGTTCCATTCCCCGCGCGGGTCGGTGCGCCCCAGGCGAATCAGGCGTCCGTCGGGCAGCCGCCAGATCTCGACCTCCTCGGGCCGCTTGAACAGTGTGCCGGGCTTGGTGTAGCGGTCGAGGCGGCTGATGGGCTGGTCAGGCTCGTTCGGAAGCCCGGTCAGCGTGCCTGTGTCTCCCTGAAGCATGACTTTCATACTTTTATTGTCAGTATAAGTTTCAGCCCAGTGTTCGCTGAAGCTGACGGGGTGCCGGGGGCGCCTCACACCGGATGGAGAAGCCGTGCGGGGAATGGCGTCCTGCACCTATTTTTTCCTGTGCCGGGGTCCGCCGCGTGCCTGCAACTGCTCCACGCCGCCGCGTGACACCCAGACCAGCTCGCCCGCCCCATTCCGTTCGGGCAGGTCGCCCAGTTGCCGCGAAATCTCCCGCGCCGCCTGCACAATCTGCGCCGTGTATTCGCCTTGCCCCGTGCTGAAGCGCTCTGCCGGGGCCAGCAGACTGACCGCCGCGATGACTTCTCCGCTGTGGTTGAACACCGGGGCGGCCACCGCACAGAGTTCTGGCTGGAGTTCAGCCAGATTGAGCGCGTAGCCCTGCTGGCGCACCTGCTGTAATTGCTCAAACAACTCGGCCCGCCCGGTGATGGTTCGCCCGGTCAGCGCGGGTAATCTGCGGGGCAGGGCACTGCGGTCATGAACGGTGCGGTCGGCCAGCATCACCTTTCCGGCGGCGCTGGCGTGCAGTGGCAGGGGGTCGCTGAGGGCGGCGGGTGAAATCGCCCCCGGCGCGTGCCCTCGCAGTGAGAACACGGCAATAAGCTGCTGGCCGTCCAGCGCCGCCGCGTAGGTCGTCTCGCCACACTGCCGTGACAGTTCGCTCAGCCGCGCCGCCACCACGTCGCGCCAGGGCGTGTTCTGCAACAGAATCTGGCTGAGGTGATGCAGCTTGAAACCCAGGCGGTAGCGCCCCGCCGCCGTGCGGTGCAGCAGCCCCATCTGCGCCAGCGACGACATCAGCAGGTGCGTGCTGCTCGGCGGCCAGCCGCACTGCGCCGCGACCTCGCCGACGCCCCATTCTGGCCGCGAGAGCGAGTAGAGGTCCAGCACCTGCTGAGCTTTGGCGAGGGTTCCGAGCATAGACAGCTTCAGCATAGTGGAATCGGTCCCTTGAGTCGCCGCCGTTTTCCCGGCAGAGTGGTGGGACATTCATCACCAATCTGCTTCAAACGACTCTGGAGGACGCATGACCGTATTACAAAAGCGCGTACAGGTGGGCATTAACGGCGCAGGCCCGGCGGGACTTTTTCTGGCGCTGCTGCTGCGCCGTGAAGGGATAGAAAGCATCGTGCTCGACAGCCGGGAGCGCGGCGCTATCGAGGAAACCATTCGCGCCGGGGTGCTGGAACAGTGGACGGCAGACCTGATGCGCGAACTGGGTGTCGGCGGGCGCATGGACAAGGAAGGTCACTTTCACCGGGGCATCACCCTGCAATTTCTGGGCGAGCGGCACCACCTGGATTTTGTTGACCTGACCGGGGGCAAACAGGTCATCGTGTACCCACAGCACGAGGTCCTGAAAGACCTGATTGCCGAGCTGCTGGCGCAGGGCCAGGACATCGTTTTTGGCGTCAAAGACGTACAGTTGCACGACATCGAAGCCAAACAGCCGCGCCTGACTTACACGAGGCCGGATGGCAAAGCGTGCGAAATCCAGTGCGACTTTATCGCCGGATGCGACGGCTTTCACGGGCCGAGCCGTCAGGCGATTCCCAAGGAGTTGCGCCGCGAGTACCAGAAGGTCTATCCCTTCGGCTGGCTGGGCGTGCTGGTCGAAGCCCCGCCCAGTTACCACGAACTGATTTACAGCAACCATGAACGCGGCTTCGCCCTGCTCTCGACCCGCAGCGACACGGTGCAGCGCATGTACATCCAGTGCGACCCCCCACATACTTCTAAAGGGGACGACATCGCCAATTACCCCGACGAGCGCATCTGGGACGAGTTGCACGCCCGCCTGGATACCGCCGACAGCACGCTGACCGAGGGCAAGATTTTTCAGAAAGGGATTATCGGGATGCGGAGTTTCGTCTGCGAGACGATGCGCCACGGCAACCTGTTCCTGGCGGGCGACGCCGCGCATATCGTGCCGCCTACCGGGGCCAAGGGGCTGAATCTGGCAGTGGGCGATGTGCTGCGCCTGAGCCGCGCCCTGACGCAGTTCTACAAGTCCGGTGACGCGGGCAAGCTGGACAGCTACTCCGCCGAGGCCGTACGCCGCGTCTGGAAGGCCGAGCGCTTCAGCTGGTACATGACCACCATGCTGCACCGCAACCCCGAGGAATCCGACTTCGAGCAGCGCATCCACCTCGCCGACCTCGACTATGTGGCGCACTCGCAGGCCGCCGCAACCGCCCTGGCCGAGAATTACGTGGGCCTGGCGGTGGACCTATGACCGGGGGAGCTGTGATGGGCATTCCAACATTTGCCGACGCTGCCGGAGTCACGCTGCATTACCGCCTGAGCGGGACGCAGAACGGGGGGCCGATGCTGGTCTTTCTGAACTCGCTGGGCAGCGATTTCCGCATCTGGAACGACGTGGTCGCGCAACTGGGGGTGCACTTCCGCACTCTGCAATACGACAAGCGCGGGCATGGCCTCTCGGATGCGCCGCCGATGCCTTACACCATGCGCGACCACACCTTAGACCTCGCCGCGCTGCTCGACACGTTAAAGCTGGATAAGGTCGTGCTGGTCGGCGTTTCGGTGGGCGGGATGATTGCTCAGGACTTCGCGGCAGCTTTCCCCGAGCGCGTCGCGGGGCTGGTGCTGTGCGACACCGGCCTGAAAATCGGCACAGCGGACAGCTGGAACGAGCGCATTGCTGCCGCCGAAGCGGGTGACCTGGGCCGGGTGGCGAGCGGGGCACTGAGCCGCTGGTTCACGCCCAGATTCTTCGAGGAGCAGCCCGCCGCAGCACGCGGCTACCTGAACATGCTCACGCGCACCACGCCCGACGGCTACGGCGGCACCTGCGCGGCGCTGCGCGACACCGACCTGCACGCGCAGACAGCCAGCCTGAAGGTTCCGGCGGTGGTGCTGTGCGGCGAACTGGATGCCTCGACCACCCCAGACTTGAACCGCGAGCTGGCGGGGGCGCTGAACTGTCCCATTCACCTGATTCCGGACGCGGCGCACATTCCCAGCGTCGAGCAGCCGAATGTGGTGGCGGGGCATATCCGCGACTTTATGGGTACGTTAGCAGCCGCAAATAACCGCTACGACGCGGGCATGGCGGTGCGCCGCCGGGTGCTGGGCGACGCGCATGTGGACCGGGCGACGAACAACGTGACCGACCTCGACCGCGATTTTCAGGCCTACATCACCGAGTACGCCTGGGGCGGCCCCTGGACGCGGGGAACGCTCGATACCCACACCCGCCACCTCATCACCATCGCCGTGCTGACCGCCCTGCCGCGTGAGCACGAACTGGAAATGCATATTCGTTCGACCTTCAACACGGGGGTCACACCCGACGAACTGCGCGAAACCTTCATGCAGGTGGCGGTTTACGCGGGCGTTCCGGTCGCCAACCGCGCCTTTCAGATTGCCAAGCAGGTACTCGCCGCGCCGCCCTTTACCCAGCCGCCGCAGCAAGAGGAGGAAAAATGACCGCCCCAAATCCAGGCCAGTCCATCCAGCAGCCCACCCAGGACATCCAGCCGAAGGAAACCCACGTCGAGGAAGGCCAGAAAAGCCCCGGCGGGGTGCATCCGCCGCACCTGTACTCGCCGTACACCAGCAGCGTCAAACGCGCCCCACACGAACTGCTGATTCCGCTGCCCGGCCCGATGCGGGACTTCGGCGGCCCAGTCTTCGGGACTGACCGTATCCGCCCGGACGACAACGACACCACCCGCAACGCCCGCGTCAACGGCGAACCGCTGGGCGAGCGCATCATCGTGCGTGGGCGGCTGCTCGACAGCAGTGGGCGGCCCATTCGCGGCGCACTCATCGAGACCTGGCAGGCCAACGCCGCCGGGCGTTACATCCACAAGCGCGACCAGCATCAGGCCCCGCTCGACCCCAATTTTACCGGCACGGCGCGGATGCTCACCGACGACAACGGCGAGTACCTCCTGACGACCATCCGCCCCGGCGCGTACCCCTGGGGCAACCATTACAACGCCTGGCGGCCCTCGCACATTCACTTTTCAGTGTTCGGGCGCGGCTTTACCGAGCGGCTGGTGAGTCAGATGTACTTCCCCGGCGACCCCTTAATGGCCTACGACCCGATTTACCTGGGCATTCCCGACAAAAAGGGCCGCGACCGGCTGGTGAGCCGCTTCGACCTCGACATTACCCAGCACGAGTGGGCGCTGGGCTACCGCTTCGACATCGTGGTGGGCGGCACGCAGGCCACGCCCATGGAGGAAAATCATGGCTGAGCAAATCAAAACGGAGGAAGTGCTGCACAGCAAAGGCCAGCCGAAGCTGAACTTTAAGCCGCTGACCGACGAATCCTCCAACCTGCACGGCAACCTGGGCCAATCGCCCAGCCAGACGGTGGGGCCGTACTTTCACCAGGGCCTCGTTCACAAGTTTCAGGATATAGATACCGCCGTCAGCGCCATGATGGTCGAGGAACGCAGCGACACCCCTGGCGAGCGCATCGTTCTGACCGGAAAAATCTACGACGCCGACGGCGTGCCGATTCCCGACGCCATGATCGAACTGTGGCAGCCGGGGGCCGACGGTATTTTTGTGACCGAGCCGGGCGTGGGCTTCAACGGGTTCGGGCGTGGGCATACCCGCACCGACGATTACAGCTACACCATCCGCACCATCAAGCCAGGGCGCGTCGGCGGGCGGCCGCCCAGACTGGCCGTGTGGCTGGGGATGCGCGGGCTGCTGACTCACCTGATTACGTTTATCTACTTCAGCGACGAGGACAACAGCGCCGACCCCGTGCTGAACGCCGTACCGGAAGCGCGGCGCGGCACGCTGATTGCCAGGCGCGGCGAGGGTCAGGGCGACGCGGTGTACACCTTCGACATCCGGATGCAGGGCGAGGGCGAGACGGCTTTCTTCGATGCTTACTGAGGCGTTCCGCCTTACCCCCCTCGCTTCGCGCTCTGCGAGTCCCAACCTCTGCAAGCAGCTCTAACGAGTCCCCCGCAGGTGGGGAGGAGCTAAAAACCCTGCATTTATCGGGCGCTTAAGCGGTCAAAGTTGCCGCATTTTGAATAAACACGCTCTCGGGGCGGCGTCTGGAGGGCCTTTCGCCGCTTCCAGACTCCGCCCCATCTTCCCCCGCCGGATGAGGAAGAATAAACCATGCCCAGCACCCCGATAGATTCCGCGTTGTTCGGTTCGATGTTCAGTCTCCCGGCTCTCGCCCCGCTCTGGACGGACGAGGCGTATGTGCGGCAACTGCTGGTCGTCGAGGCGGCGCTGGCCCGCGTGCAGGAGCGCCTGGGCGTCATTCCGGCGGGCGCGGGGCAGACTATCTCGGCGGCGGCGCTGGTCTTCCAGCCGGATCTGCCTGCGCTGTCGCAGTCGCTGCTGACCGACGGCGTGCCGGTGGCGGCGCTGGTCGAGCAGTTGCGGGCGCAGTTGCCCGGAGACGCCGCCAACTGGGTGCATTACGGCGCGACCACCCAGGACATCGTAGACACGGCGTTCGTGCTGACCGCTCGGCGGGCGCTGAAGATTCTGCGCGGGGAACTCGACTGGGTCATCGGGCGGCTGGCGGCCCTGGCTGGGGAGCACCGCCACACGCTCATGGCCGGACGTACCCACAGCCAGCAGGCGCTGCCGGTGACGTTCGGCCTCAAGTGTGCCAACTGGCTTGCGCCCCTGCTGCGGCAACGGGAACGGCTGGGTGAACTCGAAACGCGGCTGTACCTCGTCAGTTTGGGCGGCGCGGCGGGTACCCTGGCAGCCCTGGAAAATCGCGGCCTGGAGGTCGCGCAGGCCCTGGCCGACGAGCTGGAGCTGGGCTGTCCGGCGACCCCCTGGCACACCGCACGCGACAGCCTGACCGAATTGGGCGGCTGGGCGGCCAACCTCGGCGGCAGCCTCGCCAAGCTGGGCCAGGATTACATTCTGCTGGCTCAGACCGAAGTCGGCGAACTGCGCGGCCAGGGCGGCGGCAGCAGCACCATGCCGCAAAAACAGAACCCGATCACCGCCGAGCTGATCGTGGCGTGCCACAGCGTGAGTACTGGCCTGCTCGCGGCGCTGTCGGCCAGCGCGGTACAGGAACACGAGCGCGGCACGCACGGCTGGCAGGTCGAGTGGCTGACTCTGCCGCAGATGCTGATGCTCACAGGCGCGGCGCTGGGCCATACGGCGCGGCTGCTGGTCGGTCTGGAGGTGGACGCGGCCCAGATGCGACGCAACGTCGAGCGCTCGGCGGGCCTGATGCTGGCCGAGGCGCTCAGCGTGCAACTGGCGACCATTATGCCCAAGCCTGAAGCCAAAGCGCTGATTAAAAAGCTGGTGCCGCAGGCCGTGGCGGGTGAAGGAAATCTGGTGGAACTGGTGCGGGCCGAGCTGGGCGAACGCGGTGCGGGCCTCGACTGGGACGCTATCCGCGAAGAAAACTATCTCGGCAGCACCGACGAACTGATCGACCGGGTGCTGGCGGAGGTTCCGGCAGATTGAGCGCGGCGCACGGTCCCTGGGAAGCGCGGCGGGTAGGGTTATAAATTGGGTTTGGGTGTAGGTATAGTGGCCCGGTGAGCAGTGGTCCTGCAGCCGACGCCCCCGCACATGGCGGGGACTCGCCCGTCGCTATCCGCTCGCCCAACGACTGGTTGATCGTCTGGGTGCTGGCGGCCCTGCTGGTCGGCACCCTGGGGCTGCTGCTGCCCGCCGCACACAGGGGCAGCCTGAGCCTGATAGACGCGCTGCTGCTGGCGACCAGCGCCGTGTGTACCACGGGCCTGAGCAGTGTGAATGTCGGTCAGGTGCTCACGCCCGTAGGGCAGCTGTGGCTGGCGCTGCTGATCGAGGTCGGAGCGCTGGCCCTGCTCGTGCTGATCTTCCGTTTTGTCGGGCGGGGAAAACAGGCCGCCGCCGATGACCGCGACTGGACTCCCGAGGCGCTCGGCCTGCCCAGGGGCCAGAATTTCCGGCATCTGCTGCGGCGGGTCGTGCTGCTGACACTGGGCATTCAGTTCGCCGGGTTTCTGGTGCTGCTGCCCGATATGGTGCGGCTGACCGGGCCGCTTCAGGGGGCACGCTACGCCCTGCTTCACGCGGTCATGGCCTTCGGGAACGCCGGATTTGGCCTGTGGCCCGACGGCGTGGCCCGCCTCGCGCCGCTTTCGCTGCTGACGCTGATGCTGCTGGTAGCGCTGGATTTATCGTGCTGGACGAACTCGACCGCTACTTTTACGGGCGTTTTCGCCGTGAGGACCCCCTGCCCGGCCTCTCGACCCAGACGCGGGTGGGCCTGAAGGTCACCGCCTGCTTGCTGGTGGGCGGCGCACTGCTGTTTGCCCTGCTGGAATGGAACCGCCCCGGTACGCTGGGGCCGCTGGACCCGCCGCATAAGCTGCTGCACGCCGCCTTTCAGACCACCGTGACGCGCTCGGCGGGGTTTTCCACGCTGGATTACGGCCACTTCTCTGCGCCCACGCTGCTGCTGATCATGGGCCTGATGTTCGTGGGCGGCAACCCCGGCTCGACGGCGGGCGGAATCAAGACCACCACCCTCGCCGTGCTGCTCGCCGCCACGCGGGCCACCCTGCGCGGGCAGCCGCAGGCCCAGCTGGAAGGCCGCGCCATTCCGGTCCGCACGCTGATGCGGGCGCTGACGGTGGTCACGCTGGCGCTGCTGGCTGTCGGTCTGGGCACCGGGGCGCTGATGTTCACCGATCACCAGCACCGGCCCATCGTGCTGGCGTTCGAGGCCGTGAGCGCCTTTACCACTTCCGGTCTCAGCGTCAATCTGACCCCGGTGCTTTCCAACCACGGCAAACTGGTGCTGGTCGCGTTGATGTTCCTGGGCCGGGTGGGTTTCCTGACCCTGCTCCTGGCCTTTCATACCACTCACGCCACGGTCAACGAACTGCCCGAGGAACGGGCTTTCAGCGTGGACTGAGGCAGGCCAGGTTTGGCGCCCGGCCAGCGTTTCAGGTCAGTGCGCCCGGAAGTGCCCCAGCTGCGGCACGTTCGGCTTCCACTCGGGGCGCTCGACCACTTCGCCGAACAGGTCGTACTCGTCGCTGTCCTCAATTCTGGCCCGCACGATGTCCCCAATTTTAACCTGTCCGGCAAACTCGCCCGCGAACAGGTAGACCTGCCCGTCAATGCCCGGCGCGTCGCCTTTGGTGCGTCCAATCAGGCGGGTGCCTTTCTCGTCGCCCTCGTCGTCGTTGAATTCGTCGATGATCACGTCCATCACGCGGCCCACTTTCTCGGCCAGTCGCTCGGTGCTGATGCGCTGGGCGACTTCCATGAAGCGTTCCAGGCGCTCCGCCTTGACTTCCTCGGGCACGGCGCCCGGCAGCGCGTTGGCGTCGGCTTCTTCCACATCGCTGTACGGAAAGGCCCCCACACGGTCGAGGCGGGCGTCTTCCAGAAACTGCAATAGCTCCTGAAAATCTTCCTCCGTCTCGCCCGGAAACCCCACAATGAAGGTGCTGCGAATGGTCAGCTCGGGGCAGATTTCGCGCCAGCGCCGGATGGTGTCGAGCTGCTTGCCCGCGCCGGGGCGCCGCATCAGCTTCAGGATTCTGGGGCTGGCGTGCTGAAGCGGCACGTCCAGGTAAGGCAAAATCTTGCCCTGCGCCATCAGTTCCACGATCTTCTCGACGTGCGGGTATGGGTAGACATAGTGCATCCTGACCCACGCGCCCATCTCGCCCAGCTTGACCGCCAGATCGGTGAGGTGCGCCCGCACCTGCCCTCCTTGAAATTCGCTTTCGCGGTAGCGCAGGTCCACGCCGTACGCGCTGGTGTCCTGGCTGATGATCATGAGTTCCTTGGTGCCGCCCGCGATCAGGCGGTAGGCCTCGTACAGCACGGCCCCGGCGTCACGCGATACCTGAAGGCCACGCAGCTTAGGAATAATGCAAAAGGCGCAGGTATGATTGCAGCCCTCGGCGATCTTGACATAGGCGTAGTGCCGGGGCGTCAGCCTGACCGTAGGAGCGAACACGTCGCCGTGGCGGGTCTCTTCACGGGCCGGGGCTAGGGCGTCAGCCCGCGTACCCGGCGCGGCCACCGGCAGCAGCCCCGTAAAGGCGTGTTGATCCAGCGGCAGCAGCTCACGCACGTGCCCCATAACGTCGTCTACCGCTTCGCTGCCCGTGATGGCGGCGACTTTGGGGTGACGTTCCATAATTTTCTCGGGGCGCTCGCCCAGACAACCCGTCACGATCACCTTGCCGCCGTGCTCCAGTGCCTCCCCAATGGCCGAGAGCGATTCCTCGACGGCGGGCGTAATAAAGCCGCAGGTATTCACGATCACGGCGTCGGCCCCCTCGTAGCTGGGCGCGACCTCGTAACCCTCGATTCGTAGCTGGGTCAGAATGCGTTCACTGTCTACCAGCGCCTTGGGGCAGCCCAGGCTGATAAAGCCCACTCTTTTTGGCTGGACCTGGCTTTGGCCCGGCGATTGTTCTACTACGGTCATGTTCTGTCCTCCACGCGCCACTCCACCAGACGCGGGGCGCACTTTGAACCAGTTTACAGGCCAGTGCGCCGGGGAAATAGGGGAGGACGTACCAAAGGGTGTAACTCAACTTTGCGAGATAGCAGCGTTAGCGTTAGTCACACGCCCCCTCACCCTTCCGTCGCTACGCTCCTCCCTCCCTCTCCCACGAGTGGAGAGGGCAATAGGTGGGCCTGTACGCCAGATTTTTTCTGACCCTCTACCCTTGTGGGACTTGCAAAGTTGTGAAGCAGAGAGGGCCTTGCGTAGCAAGGGGTGACTCGCAGAGCTGCCCGGCAGAGGGGGCGACCCAGCAAACTTGAGATAAACCTATTGTTCACCAAAGCTAGCGCCGGGCCTGGGCTGCGGCTGACCTGAGGGCAACTGTTCGGGGATGTTGAACAACTTTCCTTTTCGCCTCACCGTTTTGCTTTACCTTGCAGCTGGCCCCGCGCGAGTACCGGGCAGGGCCGACCTCTTTCGGGGCGGGGTGAGATTCCCCACCGGCGGTGACTCCCATACGTGGGACAGCCCGTGAAGCCCGCGCAATTCCATGACGCGCAGGCCCGATCCGGTGAGATTCCGGAGCCGACGGTAAACTGGCGCACGCGGGACGTGGCAAGCAGGGTAGGGGTGTCCCTCCGGCTTCACCTTCAGCTCAGGCGTCACTAAGTCCGGATGGGAGAAAGGGGGCAACGCCCGGCTGACCACCCCGGTCGGCGGCGTCACCATATGCCGTATGAAACTGTGCTGGAGCGTCCACCAGACGATGTTCACTTGATGACCCTGGCCCTGGCCGAAGCTGCTCGGGGCCTGGGCCGCACCAGTCCCAACCCGCCCGTCGGCTGCGTGATCGTGCGTGACGGCGAGGTGATAGGCCGGGGCTTTCACCCGGAAGCCGGAGAGCCGCACGCCGAGGTGTTTGCGCTGCGGGAAGCGGGAGAACGGGCACGCGGGGCCACCGCCTACGTGACCCTGGAACCGTGCAGTCATTTCGGACGCACCCCGCCGTGTGCCGACGCCCTGATCGCCGCTGGAATTGCCCGCGTGGTGGTGGCGGCGGGCGACCCCGACCCGCGCGTGAACGGGCGCGGGCTGGAAAAATTGCGGGCCGCCGGAATCGGGGTACTTACGGGCGTGCTGGAGGCCGAAGCCGTACGGCAGCAGGCCGGATTCCGTTCGCTGGTGCAGCGCGGGCGGCCCCAGGTGATCTACAAGTACGCCATGACCCTCGACGGCAAAGTGGCTGCCAATGGCGAGGCCAACGGCCCGGTCAGCAGCCCCGAGTCGCGTCGGCGCGTCATGCAGTGGCGCAACGAGGCCGATGCGGTGGCGGTGGGGCGTGGCACGGTCCTCCTCGACGACCCGCATCTGGGCACCCGCGAGGTCGAGGGAGGCCGCGACGCCCGCGCCGTGATCTTCGACCCTGAGGGCAGCATTCCGGCCACGGCGCGGGCCTTGCGGGAAGGCAGCGTGCTGGTCGTGCGTCAGGGAACGCATTCCCCGCTGCTTGGCGACCCGCGCCTGACGGTGGTGGCGGCCACCTCACTCGGGGACGCCCTGGTGCAACTGGGTCAGCTGGGGCTGGCGACCGTGCTGCTCGAAGGCGGGGCGACCCTCGCCAGCGCCTTTTTTGCCGAGCAGTTGATCGACGAAGTGCGCGTGTTCGTCGCGCCCAAGTTGCTGGGGGCGGGCCTGTCGCCATTGCTCGCGCCGGTGCGCTCCATGCACGCCGCGCTGCGCCTGAGGGACGTGACCACCGAACTGGTCGGCGGCGACGTGTTGATCACGGGCCTGCTCACCGACTAGTCGAAGCACTGAACAGCGGAATAAATGAAGGAGTTCACATGTTTACTGGAATCATCGAACAGATGGGGCGCGTGACGGGCGCCGCCGAAACGAATGGCAACCTGAGCGTCACCATCGCCCCCGCGCAGATGTGGACCGACCTCGAACTGGGTGAGTCCATCGCCTGTGGCGGCACCTGCCTGACCGTCACCGGCTGGGACGCCCACGGCTTCAGCGTGGACCTTTCCCGCGAAACCCTCGCCAAAACGGCGCCGCACTGGGAAACCGGCAAGTGGATCAACCTCGAACGCGCCATGACCGCTGCCAAACGCTTCGGCGGGCATATCGTCAGCGGGCATGTGGACGGCGTAGGCGAAATTCTGGAGGTGCGCGAGGAACCCGGCGCGTACACCATGCAGGTGCGTGCGCCCAGGGGCCTTGCCAGATACCTGACCCCCAAAGGCAGCATCACCGTAGACGGCGTGAGCCTGACCCTGGTGGACGTGGGCGGTCCGGCGGGCAGCCGCCCGGAGTGGCCTGTGGACGAATTCACGCTCTGGCTGGTGCCGCACACGCTGGAAGTCACCACGCTGGGCGAGTGGCGGGCGGGCACGCAGGTCAATCTGGAAGCCGATCAGGTGGCGAAATACGTCGAGCGGCTGCTGGCGGTACGCGAACTGAGCGGGGCCGAACTGGCCGGGCGCGGGCTGGAGGCTCAGGCATGACTTCCGTTCTTTCGACCATTCCCGAACTGCTCTCGGAACTCCGCGCCGGACGCCCGGTCATTCTGGTGGACGACGAAAACCGCGAAAACGAGGGCGACCTGCTGATGCCCGCCGCCACCGCTGCGCCGCAGTGGGTCAACTTCATGGCGCGGGAGGGGCGCGGGCTGATCTGCGTGACGCTGACGCCGGAACGGGCCGAGCAATTGGCCCTGACGCCGATGGTGGGCAACAGCACCGACCCCAACGGCACCGCCTTTACGGTCAGTGTGGACCACCGCAGCAACACCACCGGTATCAGCGCCTTCGACCGCGCCGCGACCATTGCCGCGCTGCTGGACGACGCGGCGGTGCCTGCCGATTTCCGCCGCCCTGGTCACATTTTCCCGCTGGTGGCGCGGCCCGGTGGCGTGCTGCGCCGCGCCGGACACACCGAAGCCGGGTGCGATCTGGCACGGCTGGCCGGGTTCGCCCCGGTGGGCGTGATCTGCGAAATCATGGGAGACGACGGCGAAATGTCGCGCCTGCCCGACCTGCTCACCTTCGGGCAAAAGCACGGGCTGAAGGTCGGCAGCATCGAGGCCCTGATCGCTTACCGCCTCCAGCATGACCCCTTCATGCAGCAGGTGGCCGAGGCAAATCTGCCGACCCGCTCGGGCGATTTTCGCATCGTCGGGTTTCAGGACTCGCTGAGCGGGGCCGAACATGTGGCGCTGGTCATGGGCGAGATCACGCCGGAGCCGCTGCTGGTGCGCGTTCACAGCGAGTGCCTGACCGGCGACGCCTTCCACTCGCTCAAGTGCGATTGCGGCCCGCAACTTGACGCGGCGCTGGACCGGATCGCCGCCGAGGGGCGCGGGGCCGTGATCTATCTGCGGCAGGAGGGCCGGGGCATCGGCCTGCTCAACAAGATTCGTGCGTATGCGTTGCAGGACGGCGGGGCCGACACGGTGGACGCCAACCTGCAACTGGGCCTGCCCGCCGACGCCCGCGACTACGGTATCGGGGCACAGATGCTGCACCTGCTGGGCGCCCGGCAACTGCGCGTGATGACCAATAATCCCCTCAAACTGCACTCGCTCTCGGGTTTTGGGCTGGAAGTCGTCGAGCGCGTGCCGCTGCATGTGGGCGAGGGCCAGCACAACACCGAATACCTGAAAACGAAACGGGAGCGCATGGGCCACCTGGGCTAAGGGCCTTTGCTGTCAGCACATGCCTCACCGCACCGAACTTTTCCACACCTGCTTACAGGAGAACACCATGCAAAAAATCGAAGCCAACCTGCTCGCCCATGACCTCAAATTCGCCGTCGTCTCGACCCGCTGGAACCACCTGATCGTGGACCGGCTGGTGGAAGGTGCGGAACTGGCCTTCGTGCAGCACGGCGGCAAGACCGAACATCTCGATCACTACCTCGTGCCCGGTTCCTACGAGGTGCCGCTGGTGGCCCGCAAACTAGCCGAGTCGGGCAAATACGACGCGGTGGTGTGCCTGGGGGCCGTCATCAAGGGCGATACCGACCACTACGACTTCGTGGCGGGCGGCGTAGCGAATGGCATCCTGAACACGTCACTTCACACGGGCGTGCCGGTCGCATTCGGCGTGCTGACCACCGATACCGTCGAGCAGGCGCTCAACCGCGCCGGAATCAAGGCCGGGAATAAGGGTGGCGAGGCGGTGCTGGCGATGATCGAAACGGCCAACCTGCTGCGGCAGATCGGCTGATCCCCCCCCCACTACCTACCCCACTATCTAAAGGTGACCGGGTGGCTAGGCACCGGCCAGGACACACAGGATACTGCCTGGTATGAAACTGCCCATTACTGCGCTGCTCGGTCTGACTCTGCTGCTGGCGGGCTGCGGACAGCAGTCGTCGTCTACAGGAGAGCCGCCTGTGCCGCCAACCTTGCCGCTGATTCCTCTGCCCAGCACCCCAGGGACCGCCACAGGCACTGGTAGTGGCACGCCTGTGCCAAGTAGAGATACGGGAACAGGCACCACGACCCCTACGCCGGGCGGTACTGGTGGTTCTGCCGCCGAGATTCCCGCTGTGCCCCGTGTGTTTGCGAATGCGCCCGATTGTTCCCAGCCTCTGTCCGGAGGACTGGCGGGACTGGTCGGGCCGGATCAGCTGGACCATGGCAACCTCGTTTCAAAGAGGCTGAGTGCTCAGGCGCTCGCGCCGCAGAATGTCAGTGTAACGGCCAACTCTATCGCCGACCTGCTTTACAGCAGCAAACAGCTGCTCAATGGGGTGTATTACGGTTACAGCACGGTGGACCTTCAGGCGCTGCATGAAACGGCCTATCAGTCGTTCAAGCGGGTCTTTCCCAATGCCCTGAACAGCTACCCTGTCACCACCACCGCCGATCCGCTGATGTACAACTACATCGCCGGTGTGCAGGACGAACACACCTATTACCTGAACGAAGCGGCGATGGCCTATTTCAACGGTACCAATAACAACACCACGCAGCCTACCCCCCGCTTCGGCTTCAGTACCTATTCGCCAATCAATACTCCGGGCGTGCTGGTGACCGACGTCCGTGGCGACGGCCCGGCATTTGCTGCGGGCCTGCGCCGGGGCGACGTGATTCTCAGCGTCAATGGGCAGGTGTTGCAGCGCACAGTGAAACCAGTCTCTAATAGCGACGGCACCGTCGATGACAGTCAGCAGAACAGTCTCTACAGCGCGATTTTTACGGCGGCAGCAGCCACGAGGTCACCTGTGGTGTTCACAGTCCAGCATGGGAGCGCGACCCGTACGGTCACGGTGACCCCAGCTCTACTTGGCGCCACTGAACTGCCCTGGGGCGAAGTCGAGCGGGACGCCAGCGGTAAATCCTTTTACTACCTGCGTATTCCCTCCTTCGAGGGTACGGGCATTGCGGAGCGTGTGCATCAGCTGGTGGCCCAGGCCAATGGGCAAGGTGTAAGCGGCGTCGTCGTTGATCTGCGTGATAACGGCGGCGGACGGGTCGATCAGTATGTTGGGGCCGTCGCAGCCTTTGCGCCCAGTCAGGCGGGCGAATCGATTCGCTATATCGACGCCTCACAGGCCAATTTCAGCTACAGCGGGGGCATCGTCCGGTATAACACCAATTGCAAACCGGCATTCCAGGCCGCTCTGACCCTGCCCGCTCCTTCACAGTGGAAAGGCAAAGTGGCCGTGCTCCTCGACAGCAACAGCGCCAGCGCCAGCGAAATGTTCAGTCAGAATGTCCGGCAAGCCGGGAGCGCGACTCTTATTGGCGAAACGACCGCTGGTGTGGGCAATACCAGCACTTACATCTTTGACCTTCCAGTGAACCGTGGCCTGAGCGTCACGGCTGGGCGCGTATTGATCAACGGTGTGGCTCCCACGGCCAAGGTGACGCCCGACATCAATGTCGCCAACGATGAGGAAGCCCTCGCCGCCACCGGAACCGATACGGCGCTGAACCAGGCGTTTACCGTTCTGAGCCGCTAACCGCGATTGAAAACCAGGCAGGGCAGCCTCCAGTCACGTGACTGGAGGCTGCCCTTTACATTTGAATGTTTAGAGCATTTGACAGAAAGAAGTTACCGTGTGGCCCCCTCACCCCTTGCTTCGCAAGGCCCTCTCTGCTCCGCAGCTTTGCAAGTCCCACAAGGGGCGAGGGTCAACAGCGCATAGCGTTCTTATGTTAAATGCTCTAGAGTTCCGGCAACCTGCCCTTGAGCTTCAGCAGTTCCAGCAGCGCCTGGTCGCGCTTTGCGGTCACCTCGGCGGTGGTGCGGCCCGCGAGTTCCTCGTCCACGCCCTGAATAATCTGGCGGTTGAGTTCGTCACTGAGCCGCACGTCACCCAGGTCATCCCACCAGCGTTCCATCGGCGGGCCGAGGTGGTCGAGCACATGCGCGACGCCGCCCTCACCGCCGCTGAGGTGCATATTCAGAAAAGGGCCCGTCAGTGCCCAGCGCAGCCCCGGCCCCTGCGAGATGGCGAGGTCGATATCCTCGGTGGTAGCGCTGCCCTGCGCGACCAGGGAAAAAGCCTCGCGCCACAGCGCTGCCTGAAGCCGGTTGGCGATGAAGCCCAGCCGCTCGGCTTTGACCTGGAGGGGCTTTTTGCCGATAAAGCGGTAGAACTCCATCGCCCGTTCGACGGCGCTGGCATGCGTCTGGTCGCCCGCAACGACCTCGACCAGCGGAATCAGGTGCGGCGGGTTGAACGGGTGACCCACCAGCACGCGGCCCGGATGCACGCAGTCGGCCTGCACCTTGCTCACGGGCAGCCCCGAGGAACTGGTCGCCAGCACCACGTCCGGCGGGGTGGCCGCGTCGAGCTGCCGGAACAGGTCGCGCTTGAAATCCTCGCGCTCGGGGCCGTTTTCCTGCACGAAATCGGCGTTCTGCACGGCCTCCTGCAAGCTGCCCACAAAGCTCAGGTTGTCCTGGCTGGCCCCGTCACTCAGGCCCAGCTCCTGCATCACGGGCCACTGCGCGGCTACCGTCTGCCGCAGGCGTTCCTCCGCGCCGGGGCTGGGGTCGGTGGCAAGGACCTTCAGGCCCCGCGCCAGAAAAATGGTGGTCCAGCTGCTGCCGATGACGCCGGTGCCGATCACGGCGACCTGTTTGAAGTGGCTTTCCTTACTCCTATCTGTACTCATGACTGACCTCCGGGAAGCGGCGAGGCGCGGCTTCGGGCAATGGATTGACAAATCGGATTTCGTTACTTACTGTAACGGTTATAGACAAAAAAAGTCAAAATGCCCGCCGTGCTCCTGAGTGTGGTCTTTAGCGTCTCTCCGTTCGCTGTCGCCGTGTGAGGTTTTCCTGATGTCCGAAGCAAACACCGCTCCAACCGTTCCGCCGCTGGCTAATTGGGCCGCTCCCGCCTGGCTGCCCCCGCTGCCGCCTTCGCTGAAAGTCACCGCCGAGGGCAGCGTGCTGCACGTTCAGCTGGCCCGCCCGCAGAAGCGCAACGCGCTGGACGACGCCACTGTGCTGGGCCTGGAAACGCTCTTTACCAGCCTGCCGCCGGAAATCCGGGTGGCGGTGCTCTCGGGCGAGGGTGAGCATTTTTGCGCCGGGCTGGACCTCAACGAGCTGCGTGAACGCGACGCGGTAGAAGGCGTGATGCACTCGCGGATGTGGCACCGGGCCTTCGGACGCATGGAAAACGGCGCGGTGCCGGTCATCTCGGTGCTGCGCGGCGCGGTGGTCGGCGGCGGGCTGGAACTGGCCGCCGCCACGCATATCCGGGTGGCCGAGCTGTCCACCTTCTACGCGCTCCCCGAAGGCCAGCACGGGATTTTCGTGGGTGGCGGGGCCTCGGTGCGCGTGCCCAAGCTGATCGGCGTGGCCCGCATGACCGACATGATGCTCACCCGCCGCGTGGTGAAAGCTGAGGAAGGCGAGCGCCTGGGGCTGGCGCAGTACCTCGTGGCCGAAGGCGAGGGCCTGAAGACCGCACTGGACCTGGCCCAGAAGGTCGCCGCCAACGCCCCGATGACCAACTTTGCCGTGACACAGGTACTGCCGCGCATCGCCGAGCTGGGCCAGGAACAGGGCCTGCTGGTCGAGGCACTAATTTCCAGCATCGCCCAGAGTGCCCCGGAAGCCAAATCGCGTCTCCAGACCTTTCTGAGCGGGCGGGGCCGCAAGGTGACCGACGAGTGAACGAATCGGCGGAAGTGCTGGCCGCGCCCTACCGCCCGGTCAATCTGGTGCTGCCGGAAACCGAGCTGGAGCGCCGCGCCGACGGTACGGTCGTTCTGCGTGCCCGCACCCCGCTGGGCGAATACCCGCGTACCACCACCGAGCGGCTGCTGTACTGGGCCGAACACGCCCCCGAACGTACCTTCCTGGCGCAGCGGGACGCTTCGGGCGAGTGGCAGCGCCTAAGCTACGCGCAGACTTTGGAGCAGGTGCGGGCGCTCTCTCAAGCGCTGCTCGACCGGGGCCTGAACGCGCAAAAACCGCTGATGATTCTCTCGGAGAACAGCCTGCCGCACGCGCTACTGGGGCTGGCCGCCATGCACGTCGGGATTCCGTATGTGCCGATTTCGCCGCCCTACTCGCTGGTTTCGACCGATTATGTGCGTCTGGCCGGGATTCTGGACAAGGTGGAACCCGCGCTGGTCTTTGCCGACCACGGCGAGAAGTTCGCCCCGGCGCTGCGAGCGGCGGTCGTGCCACGCGGTATTCCCGTTCTGACGCTTGGCCCGGCCCCGGCAGACCTGCACGCCAGCGATTTCCATGACCTGCTGAACACGGTGCCGACCGCCCAGGTCGAGGAGGCGCACGCGGCGGTGCAGCCGGACGACCTCGCCAAGATTCTGTTTACCTCCGGCTCGACCGGCAGCCCCAAGGGAGTTATCAATACCCACCGGATGCTGTGCGCCAACGCCGTGCAGAACACCCAGGTCGCGCCGTTTCTGGCCGAGACGCCCCCGGTGCTGGTGGACTGGCTCACCTGGCACCACACCTTCGGCGGCAACAAGATATTCAACCTGGCGCTGCACAACGGCGGCACGCTGTACCTCGACGGGGGCAAGGCCACCCCACAGGGGATTCTGGACACGGTACGCAACCTGCGCGAAATCTCGCCCACGGTGTACTTCAACATCCCCAAGGGCTATATCGAACTGCTGCCCCACCTACAGCAGGACGCCGGGCTGCGCCACAGCTTTTTCAGGGACCTGAAGATGATGTTCTACGCGGCAGCCAGCCTGCCCCCGCACATCTGGGAGGCGCTGGAGGCCCTCAGCGTGCAGGAAACCGGGCAGCGCACCGTGATTGCCAGCGGCCTGGGCAGCACCGAGACGGCTCCCGCCACTCTGATGAAGCACTGGGCGGGCGGGCAGGCCGGGCTGCTGGGCGTGCCGATGCCGGGCACCGAGGTCAAACTGGTGGAGCAAGGCGGCAAGCTGGAGGCCCGCTACCGTGGCCCCAACATCATGCCAGGCTACTGGCGCGAACCCGAGGCGACCGCCAACGCCTTCGATGAAGAAGGCTTTTACAAGACGGGCGACGCGGTGAAGATGGTGGACCCCGACCACGCCGACGCCGGACTGGTGTTCGACGGGCGCATTGCCGAGGATTTTAAATTGGACACCGGCACTTTCGTGAACGTGGGCAAACTGCGGGCGGCGGTGACCGACGCGGGGGCGCCTATCGTGCAGGACGCCGTGATTACCGGTGAGAACCAGCCGTATGTGGCCGCCGTGGTGTTTCTGAACGAGGTGGCCGCGCAGGACTTCAGCGGCCTGCCCGCCGGAACCGACCTCGGTGAACTGGCCGCGCACCCGAAAGTGGTGGCCCACCTGCGTTCGGCACTGGACACCTTGCGGGCCAATGCCACCGGCAGTGCTAGCCGTGTCGAACGCCTAATGGTTGCCACTTTCCGGCCCAGCCTGGACCGGGGCGAGATGACCGACAAGGGGTCGCTGAACCAGCGCGGCATCCTGCGCGGCCACCCGGAACTGGTCGCGGCGCTGCATCCACCCCTGAATTCACCTCCGAATTTAAAACTGCCGAATACTGGCCTGGTCATCTTTCCCACCGTCAAGGAGCAATGAGACATGAAGAAATGTAAACAACTGACCCCCCAGGAAGCCGCCCAGCTTATCGAACCCGGAATGAACATTCTGGTGGGCGGGTTCGGCTCTAACGGCCACCCCATCCACATCATGAACGCGCTGGCCGAACAGGGCACGGCGGGGCTGTCCTACGTCGGCAACAACGTGGGCGAACCGGGCATCGGCGCGGGCCGCCTGCTGCGGAACAAGCAGATCAAGCACGCCACCGGCAGCTTTTTTACCTCTAACCCCGAGGCGGTCAAGGCCTACCAGACCGGGCAGCTGGACGTCAAGGTCATCCCACAGGGCACGCTGGCCGAGGCGCTGCGGGCTGGGGGCGTGGGCGTTCCGGCGTTCTATACCCCCACGGCGGCGGGCACGGCGATCACCGAGGGCGACGAGGTACGCGAGTTTAACGGCGTGCCGCACGTGCTGGTGCCTGCTATTCGCGGCGACGTGAGCGTAGTGCGGGCCTACCGCGCCGACGAGGCGGGCAACCTGCAATACCGCATGAGCGAGCAGAATTTCAACAACGCGATTGCGATGGCGGGCGACGTGGTCATCGCCGAGGTCGAGGAGATCGTGCCGGTCGGCCAGATTCCGCCCGAGCAGATTCACACGCCCGGCATTTTCGTGGATTATCTGGTGCAGGCGCACCTCACCGACGACGACATCGGCTTTCCCGACGGCGTAGGCGGCAGCCCCCGCAAGGCCGACGACACCCGTATGGCGATTGCCCGCCGCGCCCTGCAGGAACTGAAACCCGGCATGTACACCAACCTGGGAGTGGGGATTCCCACGCTGGTCGCCGACCTGATTAAGCCAGAAGACAACATCGTGCTGCAAAGCGAGAACGGGATGCTGGGCGTCGGCCCCGCGCCTACCGAGGGTTCGGCGCTGGACTTCCCGGTCAACGCCGGAAAAATGCCTGTGACCGCGCTGCCCGGCACCAGTTATTTCGATTCCTCGACCAGCTTCGGCATGATTCGCGGCAAGCACATAGACGTGGCGATCATGGGCGGGCTGGAAGTGGCCGAGAACGGCGACTTTGCCAACTGGGCCGTCCCCGGCAAGCCGCTGCTGGGCGTGGGCGGCGCGATGGACCTCGCCAGCGGAGCCAAACGCCTGATCGTGACCATGACCCATGTCAACACCGATGGCAGCCCCAAGATCGTGCCGCGCTGCACCCTGCCGCTGACGGCTTACGGCGTGGTGGACATGGTGATTACCGACAAGGCCGTGTTCGAGTTCATCGACGGCCAGCTGACCCTCACCGAACTGATGCCCGGCGCGACCCTCGAAGAAGTGCGGGCGACCACCACGGCGCACTTTGCCGAAAAGCTGTCCTGAACCGACTTTCCACGTTTTCCCCTGGAGGAAACCACATGAAAAAACTACTGCTTACTGCTCTGCTCCTCGGTTCCACCAGCGCCTTGGCCGATGTCAACGTCGGTGTGATCGTCTCGGCGACTGGCCCCGGCGCTTCGCTCGGTATTCCCGAGAAAAATGCCGTGGCCCTGTTGCCTAAGACCATCGGCGGCCAGAAGGTCAACTACATCGTGCTGGACGACGGCTCCGACCCTACCGTGACCGTCAGCAACGCCAACAAACTGATTCAGGACAGCAAGGTAGACGTGATTATCGGGGCCTCGCTCTCGACCACGGCCATGGCGCTGCTCGACCCCGTGTCGGCGGCCAAAGTCCCGAACATTACGCTGGCCCCCAACGACTCGCTGATTTCCCCGATGGACGCCAAGCGTCACTGGGTGTTCAAGATGCCCCAGAGCGACTCGCTGCTGGCGGTGGCGACGGTGGACTACATGGCGAAAAAGGGCATCAAGACCCTGGGCTTCATCGGGTTCAACGATGCCTACGGCGAGAACTGGATCAACCAGCTTAAGCCCCTGACCGCGGCCAAGGGCATCAAGATCGTGGCGACCGAGCGCTACGCCCGCAGCGATACCAGCGTGACCGGACAGGCGCTGAAGGTGGCGGCGGCCAAACCCGACGCGGTGATCGTGGCCGCCTCGGGCGTGCCCGCGACCCTGCCCATGAAGGCGCTGCGGGAACGCGGCTACACCGGGCCACTCTACGCGGTGGCAGGCGCGGCCAATTCCGACTTCCTGCGGGTGGGCGGGAAGGATGTCGAGGGCGTGACCCTGGCGACGGGGCCGGTGGTGGTGGCGGGGCAGCTGCCCGACGTGTACCCCAGCAAGAAGGTCGGCGTGGCCCTGACCAAGATGTACGAGGACAAGTACGGTGCAGGCAGCATGAACGCCTTCGCCGCGCACGTCTGGGACGCTGGCCTGATGCTCCAGAAGGCCGTTCCGCTGGCGCTGAAAAAGGCCAAGCCCGGCACCCCCGAATTCCGCAGCGCCCTGCGCGACTCGCTCGAAGGCCTGAAAAACGTGATCGGGACGCACGGCGTCTTCAACATGTCGGCCACCAACCACAACGGCATGGATCAGCGTGCCCGCGTGCTGGTCGAGGTACAGGGCGGCGACTGGAAGTTCGTGGCCCGCTGAGTTTCTGCCGCGCCGCGCTGTCCCGCTGTCGGGGGCAGGCGGCGTTTTCGCTAGCGGCGGCCCGGTTCATGAGTACCGCTCAGGCATCAGCGCCGCTCGGGAGTGCCGGACATCCGGCTGCGTAACGGTGACGTCCGGGCGGCGAGACGCTATAACAGGGCCGTCCAAGATGAAGAAAAATTGAAGACCCGGCCCGCGAACGGGCACGCTGTCGCCGCGAAACCCCGACCCATTCCCAGAACCTGACCTTCCGGAGGCCATTCAAGTGACCTATCTTCCAGCTCTAAGACCGCCGTGCAGGAGTCGCTATGCAGATTTTTGACCCCTCCATCTTTCCCGTCCTCTTTGCCGACGGCCTGACCAACGGGGCGGTGTACGCGCTGCTGGCGCTGGCGCTGGTGCTGGTGTTCTCGGTGACCCGCGTCATTTTTATTCCCATCGGTGAATTCGTGGTGTTCGGCACGCTGACGCTGGCGGCCCTGCAAAGCGGCAAGGTACCCGGCACGCTGGGGCTGCTGCTGGTGCTGCTAGGCGTCGCCGCGATCATGCAGGCGTTCGGGCAGTTCCGGGCGGGGCAAAGCAGCCGGGGGCTGACCACCCTGGTCGGGGGCGCCGTCATCGGGGCGGTGCTGTGGTTTGCCATAGGTGCCCTGGCCCCCATGAAGCTGCCGCTGCTGCTGCAAAGCCTGATTACGCTCCTGCTGGTCGCCCCGCTCGGGCCGCTGATCTACCGCGTGGTGTACCAGCCGCTGCAAAACGCCACGGTGCTGGTGCTGCTGATCGCCTCGGTGGCGCTGCACATGGTGCTCTCGGGGCTGGCGCTGGTGTTCTTCGGGCCGGAAGGTTCGCGCACGCCGCCCTTTCTCAGTGGCGATCTCAAGCTGGGGCAGGTCACGGTCAGTCAGCAGAGCCTGCTGGTCATTCTGGCCTCGGCCATGCTGATGATGGGGCTGTTCTTCTTTTTCGAGCGCACCATGATAGGCAAGGCGCTGCGGGCCACCGCCGTCAACCGGGTCGGGGCGCGGCTGGTGGGCATCAGCCCGACCGCGTCCGGCACGCTGACCTTTTTGCTGGCGGCCCTGATCGGCGGGGTCAGCGGCATGCTGATCGGCCCGAGTGTGGCGATGGGGTACGACAGTGGCTTCCTGATCGGCCTCAAGGGGTTTATCGGGGCCATCATCGGCGGGCTGGTCAGCTTCCCGCTGGCGGCGGGCGGCGCGGTGCTGGTCGGCCTGATCGAAAGTTTCGCTTCCTTCAGCCTTTCGGCCTGGAAGGAAGTGATCGTCTTTACCCTGATTTTGCCAGTGCTGCTGTGGCGCTCGCTGATCACCAAGCACATCCCGGAGGATGAGGAATGATTCAGGGGCGAACCGTCAAACTGTCAAACCGTCTAACCCCTGAAACCTCTGAGGGAACTGGGAAAAGAAATGGTGTTTTTAGCTCCTCCCCACTTGTGGGGGAGGTTGGGAGGGGGGACGACGCAGTGAACTCTTTTTATGACTGCTCTAGTGGTATTGAATGTTTCCGGGGGAACGCATGATCCGGCAGGCCATAGCGACCAACCCACCGCGTTTTACGCCGCGTGTGCTGCTGGGCGCGGGGCTGGCGCTGCTGGTGCTGGCGCTGCCCCTGCTGCTGCCCCTGTTCAAGGTCACGGTGATGACCAACATCATGATCTTCGCCATCGTCGCCATCGGGCTGGTGCTGCTTACGGGCGTGGTCGGTCTGACCAGCTTCGGGCACGCGGCCTTCATGGGGGTCGGGGCGTACACCACCGCCGTGCTGACCACCCACTACCACCTCAGTCCCTGGCTGGGCCTGCCCGCCGGACTGCTGGTCACGGGCCTGATCGCCTGGTTCCTGGGCGTGGTCACGCTGCGGATGTCGGGGCACTACCTGCCGCTGGCGACCATTGCCTGGGGCATGAGCCTGTTCTACACCTTCGGCAACACCCCGGCGCTCGGCGGCTTTACTGGCCTGACCGACATTCCGCCGGTCACGGTGCTGGGCACCGCCCTCACCTCGCCCCGGCAGTACGCCTACCTGAGCCTGCTGTGTCTGGTGGTGGTCATGCTCCTGACCGCCTTCTTGCTGCAAAGCCGGGTGGGCCGCGCGCTGCGGGCGCTGCGGGGCGGCCCGGTGGTCGCCGAGGCGTTCGGCGTGAACAACTTCCGCATGAAGGTCGAGGTCTTCATGATCTCGGCGATGTACGCTTCGCTGGCGGGCTGGCTTTACGCCCACAGCCAGCGCTTCGTGAATCCCACGCCTTTTAGCGTCCACGAAGGCATCAACTACCTGTTCATGGCCGTAGTCGGCGGGATCAACTACATCCTGGGGGCGGTGTTCGGCGCGGCCCTCATCACGCAGTTGCGCGAGTGGTTGCAAGACCTGCTGCCCAAGCTGCTGCACGCGCAGGGCAGCTTCGAGATCATCGTGTTCGGCATCCTGGTGATCTTGACGCTGCAATTTGCCCGCCGGGGCCTCTGGCCGCTGATCGAGCGCTTTTTGCCCCAAGATCGCCTGCGGATTTTGCCGCAGCAGTCCGCTTTTCCCGAACGCGCCAAACCTGCCCCCGGCACGCCGCTGCTGAGCGTCAGAAGCGCCCTCAAGCAGTTCGGGGGCCTCAAGGCCGTCAACGACGTGTCATTCGACCTGAACGCCGGAGAAATCCTGGGCCTGATCGGGCCTAACGGCGCGGGTAAAAGCACCATGTTCAACCTGATTACCGGCGTGAACCCGGCGACCAGCGGCCAGATCACCTTTGCCGGTCAGGAGATCGGCAAGGCCGGGGCGGGGGCCATTCACCGCCTGGGCCTTGCCCGCACCTTTCAGCACGTTCACCTGCTGCCCGACCTGACGCTGCTCGAAAACACCATGCTGGGCGGTTACGCCCGTGCCAAAGCCGGAATGGTGCAAAGTATGCTTCACCTGGAACGCGCCGAGGAAGCCGCCCTGCAACACGAAGCCCTGCGGCAACTCGAGCGCGTGGGGCTGGCTGCACAGGCGTTCGAGCTGGCCGGAAACCTGGCCCTGGGGCAGCAGCGCATTCTGGAGGTGGCCCGCGCCCTGGTTGCCGACCCCACCCTGCTGCTGCTAGACGAACCCGCCGCCGGGCTACGGTACGGCGAGAAGCAGGAACTGAGCGCGCTGCTCAAGCGCCTGCGTGACGAGGGCGTGACCATTCTGATCGTCGAGCACGACATGGATCTGGTGATGAATCTGGTCGACCGACTGGTGGTCATGAACTACGGGCAGAAGCTGGCCGAGGGCACCCCCGCCGAGATTCGCCAGAACGGGGCGGTGCGCGAGGCTTACCTCGGCGTGGACATGACCGAGGACGGCGCAGCGTGAGCGGCAATC
The DNA here is from genome assembly GCA_018260275.1 of Deinococcus sp. Lineage (GTDB taxonomy): Bacteria > Deinococcota > Deinococci > Deinococcales > Deinococcaceae > Deinococcus. The sequence goes on along the minus strand of JAGLBK010000006.1, from coordinate 6,450 downwards.
TACTGGAAGTCAGTGACCTGCACACCCGCTACGGACGCGTCGAGGCGCTAAGCGGCGTGAGCCTCAGCGTGCCGCAGGGCCACATCGTCAGCGTGATCGGCGCGAACGGGGCGGGGAAGACCACCCTGATGAACTCGGTCATGGGGCTGCTGCCCTCGCAGGGCACCGTGTTGTACGGCGGCGAGCCTATGCACAACGTGCCGCTGGAAGCGCGGGTGGCGCGGGGCATGTGTCTGGTACCCGAGCGGCGCGACCTGTTCGCCAGTATGTCGGTGCAGGATAACCTAACGCTGGGGGCCTACAGCCGCCGCCGTGAAAGCTGGAAGGCCGATCTGGACGATGTGTACCGCCGTTTCCCGCGCCTGCTGGAACGCCGCACGCAGCTGGCCGGTACGCTTTCGGGCGGTGAGCAGCAGATGCTAGCGATTGGCCGCGCCCTGATGGGCAAGCCCAAGCTGCTGCTGCTGGACGAACCTTCGTTGGGTCTGGCCCCGCTGATCGTGCGCGACATTCTGTTGATGGTCAAACACCTGCGCGACGACGGCCTGACGGTGCTGCTGGTCGAGCAAAACGCGCGGGCGAGTCTGGCGATCAGCGACGAGGCGTATGTCCTCGAAACGGGCGCGGTCAAAATGAGTGGCCCGGCAGCAGAACTGATCCGCAATCCCGAACTGACTGCCAGCTATCTGGGCGGCTAGGGTGGGCGTCATGACCGCTGGCCCTGAAGACACCGAAACCCTGAATTTCAGCTATCTGCGCCAGCTGGTCGGCAACCTCAGCGGGCTGGTGCATATCCGCTCGCGTGAAATCTTCAAAAACCGCCTGGGTGAGCGCCAGCTGACGCCCAAGCAGGCGGTGGTGCTGGAATTTATCGCCAACAATCCGGGCGTGTCACAGCGCGAGATCGCGCAGGGCGCGGTGACTACTCCGGCGATGCTGGTGGGCGTGCTGCACATCCTGACCGGGCAGGGGCTGGTCGAGCGCGTGACCGACCTGGCCAACCGCCGCCGAACCTGCGTGCAGCTGACGGCGGAGGGCCAACTGGCCCTGGAGGACATCAAGCAGTCTTTTCTCCGGGTCGAGGAAGTGCTTCAGGCCGAAGCCGGAATGACCGACGAAGAATGGCGGATGCTGGTGCGTCTGCTGAGGAAAATTACCGAACGGGAGTCGCAGGAGGAGTAGCAGGAACGGCGACGATAAGCGGGCGGGCGAGGATACTTTTACCTCGCCCGCCCGCTTCCGCTTGCTGCTTTACCCTGCGTCCACGACCACCACCCGCTCACCCGGCGGCTCGGCGTACAGTTCCCCCACCCGTTCGGCGCGGCCCCGCAGTACGGCCCCCTGATTGATGTAGCCCTTGTCGGTGGCTTCCTGACGGTCCACCTGTGGCGGCTGAATCAGCAAAATAAAGCGCTCGATGCGGGTCGAGTTGCCCCCGCCGACGTTGTGCTGCCTGAAGATGTCCCGGAAGAACTCGCGGACCTCCGGCTGAAGCAGAAATTCCCGGTCCCCGGAGTGCGCCGCGCCCAGCGCCGGAAACTGCCCGCGCAGCAGCGGCAGATTAGGAAAGACCAGTGCCCCCAGATAAGCCCGGTTGGGGGCGGTGGGCACCACTTCCAGCAGGTAGGGTTGCCCGTAGGCGTTGACGCTGCGCCGCACGGCTCCGTTGTTGACCCAGGTGCCGCTGGTCAGCTTGAAATCCTCGCCGATGCGCCCGTCGAAGGCCAGCCCCGCCTCGGGGCGCTGCGGGTCGATCAACTTGACCGCGTCCTGCGGGCAATAAAAGCCTTCCGGGTCGAAGCCTTTGGCGGTGGCCTCGGGGTTCTCGAAATAGCCGCGCGTCAGGCAGCGGCCCCGCACGCGCAACTCCTGTTTGCCGCTGGCGTCGGGCACCAGCTTGAGCTGCACGCCCGGAATCGGCAGGCCGATGTTGCTGGCCTGACGCGCGGGCCAGTAGACCAGACAGGCGTCGGGCGCGGTCTCGGTGCAGCCCCACGCCGACAGGAACGGCACCGCCCGCCCGGTCTGTTCCTCGCTCAGCACGCTCAGGCGCTCGAAGGTGGTCTGGTCGAGCGCCGCCGCCGCCACGAACATGAATTTCAGGTCGCTGAAAAAAGCCTCGCGCAGCTCCGCGTCGTGTTCGAGCAGGGCCAGCAGTTCGGTGTAACTGCGCGGCACCCCAAAATAGAGGGTGGGCCGCACCTCCAGAATGTTGCGGCGCGTGATGTCTATGCCCTGCGGCGTGGGGCTGCCACCGTCGATGGTCAGTGTGCCGCCCTGACGCAGCACCATGTTGAACACGAAGTTTCCGCCGAAGGTATGGCTCCAGGGCAGCCAGTCCACCGCCCGTTCGCCCGGCCCCAGCAGCTTCCAGAGCGCGGCGATGCCCTCCTGGTTGCTGACCATCATGTCGTGCGTGACCTCGACGCCCTTGGGAAGCGCCGTGCTGCCGCTGGTGAATTGCACCTTGGCGACGGTCTGCGGTGTCACCGCGTCGAAGCGGGCCTGCGCCTGGGTTGAAAGGCTTCCGTCACTGCTCAGCAGGTGGTCCAGGGGCTGCACCCCGGCGTGCCTGTCGGCATTCCTGGCTGCGTAGATGCGGGCATCCAGCTCGCCCAGTGTGCGCCACTCGTCGAGTTTGCCCATGTGCAGGTCGGCGTCGTCCAGAAACAGCAGCGGCGTGCGGGTCAGTTTCAGGATGTGGTACAGGTGGGTGCCGGTCTGACTGCGCAGGCTGTAAGCCACGCTGATCGGCGAGACCGGGTGCCCCACGCTCATGGCCGCCAGCTGAAAGAGCGCCAGGTCGATTCCGTTGGGGCTGAGGGTCGCCAGGGGCCGCGCCGGGTCGAGGTCGAGCGCCGCCAGTCCGTTCGCCAGCCGGTTGACCTGCGCCAGCGCCGCGCCGTAGCTCACCTCGCGCCAGCCGTCCGGGGTGCGTTCGCGCAGAAAGGTCACCCCGGGCTGTGCCGCCGCGTGCTGGTGCAGCCAGCTCACCAGATTAGCTGGCCCTTCAGGCAGGGGCAGGGCATTTTCGAGCAGCAGCACACCGCCCGGCTGCTCGGTAAGCCGCAGCTGAATCCCGGCAAAGGGGGGGCTTGGGTGTGATTCTGAGGGGGGCGAAACGGTCATAGGCTCTCCTGAAGTGGCAACGGTCGGGCACGGGAGTGCCGATCAATTGTGGGTGTCCGTTCAGGCTACCGAGTGCCGGGGGTCAGTTCAAGTCCCTATGGTGGGTGCGTCTGCGGGCAGCGGCACACAGACCTGTCCGGATTTCCAGGCCAGTTTCTGGGTCTTGCCCACGTGGCCCCAGAATTCCTGCGGCACCGCGCCCGGCACGTCGTAGCGCAGGTAAAGGTAGCCCGGCCCGGTTTCCGGCAGCCCGGCGTTGATCTCGGCGCGGCTGAGGGCGGGCTGATGAAGCGCCCTAAAGCGTTCGTCGGCCTCGATGACCGCGCAGACGGCGGCGCAGAGCTGCTGCTGGCGCGGGGTGGCTGGGCTGTCGCTGCTGCCGCCGCTGGGGTCGATGATCTTCAGTTCCGGCACGCCGCTCATTTGACCCCCCGGTAGCCCGCGTTCTGGGCGTCCTGCGCGTCCGCGTAGCAGGCCACGGCGCGGGTCTGGCGGTAATTGGTGTCGCCCTGCGGCAGATGATAGATCCCCGAGCGGCTCACCTTGACCGGAGCGTCGGCGGGGCAGCTGCCATCCGGGTTGGGGGCTACTTTCTCGTTGGCGTCGCCGTTGTCGCTGGGGTCTTCCGGCGCGGGCGGCTCACTGGCGGGCGTGGTCGGTGTTTTCTGGTGGGGGTCGGGCAAGGCGGCGGGGGCGGCTGCCGGGGTCGCCACCTGCGGCACACTCGCCCCTCTGGGCAGGCTGGGCACGTGCGTGACCGGAATGGACGGCTGGGCGGGCATTCTGGCCGGGGTCACGCCGCCGGGCAGCGGCCCCACATACTTCACGTAAGCCTCCTCCCAGTTCTGGGCAATCGCCTGCTGGGCCGCCGGAAAGGTGATTTTTCCTCCGCATGCCAGCTCGTGCAGCTTGTTTTCCAGTACGTCCTTTACGTGTGCGTTGAGCGGCTGGGTCTGGAAGGACTCGGGCCACAGGTTGCGCGCGCTGTTCGAGCCACCGAGTTCCAGGCTGATGAGATGGTCGATTTCGTACTCGCCGCTTTCGCGCGAGGTGATGCCGTACTCGCGGTAAATCTGTTCCTTGAGGGCCTGGGGCACGTTGCGAACCGACTTGGTATAGCCGGGCACGCAGATGACCGCCGGGTCGGTGGTGAGCGAGTCGCCAGGCGTCATCCGGGGGTCGGGCAGAATCGGGGCCTGGAGGTTATAGGCCCCCGCCGCGCCGCCGAGCGCACCAGCCAGAGTAAGCAGAAGAGGCCAGAATTTCATGCTCTCAGCCTGCCCCGAAGGGCTGACGCTGGCATGAAATTCTGGGGTGGGGGGTGTTTATTGATGAGGTGCAGAGTTGGTGACGCCTGGCTGTCAGATTTGGCGCTGTCTTGGCCATCAGCTATGGGCCATGAGCTTTGAGAAAAATCCTCATGGCTCATGGCCCATAGCTGATGGCCTGATCGGCTAACACCAGCAGCCGGACGCGAACTTACCGCGTCATCAATAGATTTACCTCAGGGGGCTTTGCAGGTGAAACTCGCGGCCTTTTCGGGGTCGCCGCTGCCGTTATAGGCAGCGTAGCTGGGGTAGGGGCATAGTGGGCGGGTGCGGTCAGGTGCCCAGTCTTTCGGCACGTCGGCGTTGACCGTCAAGGCTCCGGCGCCGCGGGCCTGGGCCACCACCTGCCGGGGCTTTTCGCCGCGCTCGACCCAGGCGACCAGCGGGGTGAGTAGGTCGGTCTGGTCGGTAGCCGGACCGCCCGAGCAGTGGTTCATGCCCGGCACGGTGAACAGTTCCACGTTACTTGCCGCCGCGCCGCCGCGTTGCTGCACCGCAGTAAACCAGTTGATGGTATCGTTGACCGAGAACACCGGGTCGCTGACGCCGTGCAGCACCATCATCTTGCCGCCCTGGCGGGCAAAGCGGCTCAGGTCGCTGGCGTTGGGCGGGGTCATGAAGTCCATCGCCGAGACGGTGTAGGTGCCGTCGGTGGCATAGATTTTGGGAGCGTCGGTGTCGAAGTTGAAGTGGAGGGTGTAGTCGGCCAGCGCGTCGCCGCTGATTTTGCTGGGCGGCGTGCTGAAGATGTATGCCATCGAGGGTGCGCCGAGGCTCAGGGCCAGGCTGGGGCCGGGGCCAGCGTTGAGTTTCCAGGTTCGCCAGCCCGAGCCGCTGATGCCCCCGTCGTAGGCCCAGTCGGAATAGAGCGTCTCGCCCCGGCTGTTTTTCGGGCCGCCGAAGACTTTAGCCAGAGCGTCGCGCTGGGGCTGGGTCAGGTTGGGCAGGTCGCGCTGCACGTCGAAAGCCTTCTGGGCGGCGGCGGTGTTGAAGATCAGCCCGTCTTTCAGCCCGTCGAGCGCGTCTGCCTTATCCAGCAGCACCTGGCGCACATAGTTCAGGTCGTCGGGGGTCAGGGCGGCGGCGTAGTCGGGCTGACCCTGGGCATTTTTGGGCGCAATAGCCGCGAACGTCTGCGCGTCCCACATCTGGGCGACGGCGGCTTTGGGCAGATTAAAGCCGGGGGCACCGGCCAGAATGCCGTCGAACTCGTCGGGGAAACGGGTAGCGGCCACCAGTGCGCCGCGCCCGCCGTTCGAGCAGCCCGCCAGGTAGGAGCGGGCTGGGGCCTGGCCGTAGTACGTCTTGATGATGTTCTTGGCGAGCGGGGTCAGGGTGCCAACCGCGTTGTAGCCGTAATCCAGCCGCGCCTGTGGGTCGAGGCCGAACAATTGCCCGCCCACCCCTGGCACGTTTTCGGCGCTGTGCCCGCCGTCCGAACTGATGACGGCAAAACCACGCGCCAGGGCGCTGGTCACGCTGCCGCCGCCCAGAATGCCGCCGTAGGCCGGGACGACCACGCCGTCGTTGCCCCCGTTGACCTGGTAGTAAAAACGCCCGTTCCAGTGGGTCGGCAGCCGCATTTCAAAGCCGATGGCGTAGGTCTTGCCGTCCACCGGACTGGTGCGGCTATTGACCTGACCACGCAGCAGGCAGTGTTCCGGCAGGGCTGCTTCCGCGCCCCTGGGGGTTTCGGCCCCGGCAGCGACGAGCTGCGCCGCGCTCAGAGTGACATTCTTGCCAGTCAGTTTTTGCTGTAAGGCGGTCTGACAAAGTCCGGCCTGGGCGTCTATTCCCTTTGGAGTAGTCAGGGTTGAGCTACATGAGGGCAGCAGTGCCAGGGAAACAAGCGCGGCGGTGACAGAGGGACGCGTGATCTTCATAGGAAACCTCCAGCAGCGACACAGCCCGTAGAAATATTGATAACGCGGAAAGTTGTTGTCGAATTGTAAACTCTGGACATGTCTGAGGTTTGGAAGCCACGACTCCTCAC